>JBDQIL010000482.1:0-4561 GCA_040264415.1 Myxococcota bacterium | reverse complement strand
CCTTCGCCCCCATGTTCCTCGACATGAAGGCCCGAGCCAAGCTCCTGCTGCCCCCGGGTGAGCAGTCGCTGGCCGCCGATCTGGCCGAGTCCAGCCACAACGAGTGGAGCCGGCTGTACAGCCGGGTGTCGGGGCGCCTGAAGGTCACGGTGGGCGACGAGCAGCTGTCGCCGGGGCAGGCCTTCAACCTGCTGGATCACGCAGACGCCGACCGGCGCCGCGCGGCCTTCGACGGCATGAACGCCGCCTGGTCTTCGGTGGACGACGACTGCGCCGCGGTGCTGTCCAACCTGACCGCCACCCGACAGGTGCTGGCCGACCGCGTGGGGGCCACAGAGGTCGACAGCCCGCTCACCAGCCACCGCCTCGACGCGCCGACCCTCGACGCCATGATGGAGGGCGCCCGCGCCCAGGCCCCGCTGGTGGGCCGCTACCTGCGGGCCAAGGCTCGCCTGCTGGGCCACGACACGCTCGACTTCTGCGACCTGCGCGCGCCCGTGGGCGAGGGCAGCCGCACCTGGACCTGGTCCGAGGCGCAAGACTTCGTGGTGGAGCAGATGGAGAGCTTCTCCACCGACATGGCCGACTACGCCAAAGACGCCTTCGCCCGTCGCCACGTCGAGGCCGAAGACCGCGGCCACAAGCGGGCCGGCGCCTTCTGCATCGGCTTCTCGGTCTCGAAGCAGAGCCGGGTGTTCATGACCTTCGGCGGCACCACCAACAACGTGCTCACCCTCGCCCACGAGCTGGGCCACGCCTACCACAACCACGTGATGTGGGACCTCCACCGCAGCGAGCGGCGGGTGCCGAGCACGCTGGCCGAGTCGGCCTCCACCTTCGCCGAAGCCCTGGTGCGGGGCGCCGCCATGGACCGCGCCACCACCGACGCCGAGCGGCTGGCCTTGCTCGACGAAGACCTGGGCACGGCCACCACCATGCTCGCCAACATCCCGGTGCGCTACGCCTTCGAGCGCGAGATGTTCCGGATGCGGCGCGCCGGTCCCCTGAGCCCAGCCGCCCTGTCCGACGCCATGGTGCGCCTGCAGCGCGACTGGTACGGCGACGCCCTGGGCGCACCCGACCCGATGTTCTGGGCCTCGAAGATGCACTTCTTCATGACCCGGCCCTTCTACAACTACCCCTACACCTTCGGCTACCTCTTCAGCGGGCTGATCTGGGCGCGGGCGATGGCCGAGGGGCCCGCTTGGGCGGGCGCGTACCGCGACCTGCTGCGCGACACCGGCGCGGGGCCGTGCGAAGACGTCGCCCAGGCGCACCTGGGCCTCGATCTGCGCGATCCGGCGGGCTGGCAGCAGGCCGTGGCGGGGCTCCGAGACAAGGTCGAGCGCTTCGAGGCGTTGGCCTCGACCCGCGTGGCGGCCAAGTAGCCAGCGGGTGACCGCGCCGGCACCGCTGGGGCCCGACCTCTTCGTCTTCGACGCCGAGCAGCGCTTCTTGGGGCTCGAGCTGGGCGCCCGCATGACGGTGCTCCGCGTCGACGGCGACCTGCTGCTGCACTCGCCGGTGGCCCTCGACCCGGCCCACCTCGAACGGCTTGGGCGGCCGCGGTGGCTGCTGGCGCCCAACACCTTCCACCACCTGCACGCGGGGCCGTGGCTGGCGCGGGGCCTCACCGGCTACGCCGCCCCCGGGCTGGTCGAGAAGCGGCGCGACCTCGACTTCGCCCAGACCATCGACGCCCCCTGCGCGCCCTTCGGCGACGCGGTGCAGCTCATCCCCCTGCAGAGCCTGCCCCTGGTGGGGGAGGTCGCGCTGCTGCATCGGCCCAGCCGCACGCTGGTGGTCACCGACCTCGTCTTCAACCTGGGCGACGACGCGCCGTGGGCCACCCGCGTGGCCTTTCGTCTGCTCGGGGGCACCCCCGGCTGCCGGGCCACCCTGCTCGAGCGAGCGCTCATGCGGCGCGCCGTGGCCCGAGACGACCTGCGGGGTCTGCTCGCCCTCGACTTCGACCGGCTCATCATGGCCCACGGCCACGTCATCGAGACGGGCGGCAAGGCGGCGCTGCGGGGCGCCTATTCGTGGCTGGGCGACCTGTAGGGCCGCGCCCGGTCGGTCACCACAGCGGGTTGGGGCGGTAGCGCGGCTCGGCCCACGGCGAGTCGGCGCCCTCGGCCCCCTCCACCCCCTGCGTCAGCGCGAGGTAGTCGAGGATGAGCGCCCGGTCGGGCGGCGCGATCTCCCACAGGCCCTGCTTCTTCTGCATCCAGGTCAGGGTCTCGTCCCAGCGCGCGCGGGTCATGTGGTTCTGGGTGATGAGCGCGGTGCTGTGGCAGGCCAGGCAGTTCGCGAGCACCTTGTCGCGGCCGGGGGCGGCCACCAGCCCCATCACGACGTCGCTGGGATCGATCGCGGACGCCGGGTCGGCGGGCGCGGGGTCAGCCGCCGCTTCGGGAGCCGCCTCGGGCGCCGCCTCGGGCGGGGGTGGCGCCTCGACCTCGCCGCCCGCGCAGCCGGCCAGCGCCAGCATCACCGCCAGGGTCGGGCCTCGCTTCGGCGCCGCCCTCATGCGACCGTCACGGCGATGCGCTGCATGGCGTTGTTGAGGTAGCCCTTGGGGTTCCAGCCAGGGACCACCATGGGCTGCGCGGCGCCGGTGTGGTCGGTCGCGCGGGTCCAGACCTCGTAGTATCCGGGCGTCGGGAAGCGCAGGTCAGCCCGCCACCGCTGCCAGGCCCAGCGGTTGCGGGCCGGATCGAGGCGCGCGGGCAGCCAGGTCTGGCCGAAGTCGATCGACACGTCGACCCGCGCGACGTCGCCCGCCCCCGACCAGGCGTGCCCCCGCACGGCGAGCGGGGCGCCGACCCGGGCCTGCGCCCCCGTGCCGGGGTGGGTGAGGATCGACTTCACCGGCATGGTCTCGATGATCTTCATGGCCTCGTCGGGCACGTCTGCGCCGGCCTCGACGGGGTGTTGGGGCACGCGGTAGCTCGTGCCCATCATCTTGGCGCCGTCGTGCACCTGGTCGCGCACCCACAGGCGCTTGAGCCACTTGCCCGACGCGCTCGCCGGGAAGCCGGGGGCCATCAGCCGCATGGGGAAGCCGTGCAGCGCGGGCAGCGGCTCGCCGTTCATCTCGAAGACCAGCAGGGTCTCTGGGTCGAGCGCCTTGGCGATGGGCACGCCGCGGCTGATCACGGGCTTGGACGGGTCGCCCGAGAGGTGCACGTCCTCGCCCTCGTAGGCGACGTAGACGGCCGAGGACTTCACGCCGGCGCGGGCGAGCACGTCGGCCAGGCGCACGCCGGTGTAGACCGAGCAGCCCACCGCGCCCAGGGTCCACTGGTTTCCCTTGGCGGGGGGGTTGAAGCCGGCCCGCCCGTTGCCCCCGCACTCGAGCACGAGCGCCCGCTCCACCCGCTCGAAGTCGCGCGTGAGCGTGGCGAAGTCGAGCGTGAGGGGCGTGTCCACCTCGCCGTCGATGGTGAGCGTCCACCCTTCGACCGAGCCGTCCTGCGCGCGCTGTGGCACCCGGCCGTTGTTGCGCACGAAGTGCCGGTTGGTGGGGGTGAAGTCATCGTCGAGCAGCGTGACCGGCGTCTCGGCGTTGAGCGGGCGGTCGTTGAGCAGCACCAGGCCGTCCTTGCCTGGGATCGCGAAGGGATCGGGGCTCTCGGCGAAGGCGGCGGGGATGAGCCCGCCGGGCAGGTTGCGGTGGAAGGGGATGGCGGCGCCCACTGCGGTGCCCATCGCTGCGAGCCCCAGGCCCCGGAGGAAGCCGCGGCGGGTCGATGGGTCGGCGACCCGGCCCCACACCAGCGCGTCGGCGCGCTCGGGGTCGTCTCGGTACAGCTCGAACAGGCCGCGCTCGGTGGCGGGCCGTGGCTTCTTGGACATGTGGGGCTCCGGGGGAAGGGTCAGGCGGGGGTGCCGCACCAGCGGGCGAAGTGGCGCTTGAGCACGGCGGCGGCGGGCCGTCCGCGTGGGGAGTAGCCGGCGTCCAGCGTGCCTCCCTCGCCGAACCAATTCCAGACGAAGGCGCCCGACACGTCGGGCTGGTCGGTGAACTGGACGAAGAAGCGGTCGAGCAGTCTGGCCTGCAGGCGCGGGGCTGGGGTGGCCGGGCCGGCGTGGTCCCACGGTCGGACCGCGGCCGTGGCGCGGGCCGGGTAGCCCACCTCGGTGAGCAGCACGGGCTTGCCGGTCGAGGCCGCGATGGCCCGCAGGCGCGCCGGGGGCCCCGCCCAGCCCGCCTCGGCGCCCTCGCCCACCTCGAACCAGGCGCTCACGCCCACCTCGTCCAGGGCGTCCCAGAAGGGCAGCCGCTCGAAGCGGTCCCAGTTGGCCGACCAGGTGAGCGTGGCGTCGGTGCGGGCGCGCAGCTGGCCCACCAGCGCGCGCCACCGGGCGGCGTCTCCTTCGAGGCTCGACAGCTCGGAGCCCACCACGAGGCGGTGCACGCCGGCGGCCTGCGCGAGGTCGGCGTGGGCCGTCATGTGCGCGGAGTAGGCGGAGAACCAGGCGTCTCGGTCAGCGGGTTGGAGCGCGCCCCGCCAGCGCCCGTCGCCGCGCTCCTCGAGCCGGACCACCGGCATCAGGG
>JBDQIL010000481.1:0-4567 GCA_040264415.1 Myxococcota bacterium | reverse complement strand
CTCCTTGATCGACCACCCGATGGCGCGTACGCCCGGCATCCCCTCGACCCCGCCCTCGCGCACCAAGGCGGCGATGGCGCGGGCGAGGTCCTCCCGGTCTTCATCGAGGGTGACGTTCCAGGCCACGAGCACGTCGCGGGCGCCCACCACCGTGGCGCCGGTCCGGGCCACCGCGGGGGAGTAGGTGGTGGGCCCGAAGTCGGGCGGCAGGCGCCCCAGCTTGATGGGCAGCGCCTCGGCCTGGCCGCGCCGGATGCGGGCCAGGCTGGCGCGCTCGGGGGACGACGACGAGGCGCCGTAGAGGTACACGGGCACCCCGAGCTCGCGCCCGATCCGAGCGCCCAACCCCCGCGCCAGCGCGGCGCAGTCGGCGAGGGTCACCCCCTGCAGCGGCACGAACGGGACCACGTCGGCCACCCCCAGGCGCGGGTGAACCCCCCGGTGAAGGCGCAGGTCGAGGTGGCGCACGGCGAAGGCGACGCCCCGAGAGGCCGCCTCAGCCACGGCGGACGGTGTCCCGGCGACCGTGACCACGGTGCGGTTGGCCGACGCCCCTGGATCGACGTGCAGCACCCGCGCGCCCACCACGCTGGCCATCGTCGCCGACAAATCGGAGATGAATGTCTGGCATCGCCCTTCCGAGAAGTTCGGAATGCACGCGATCACAGGCGGACATACCAATTCTCGGGTACCCTCTCGTCCCATGACCGCTCCGACTTCAACGGGGCTGCATCCTACCCCCCATCGCCCGGAGCCCCCATGACCCATCGCCTGATCCTGCTGGCCGCCCTCAGCCTGGCCTGCGGAGACAAGGAGGGCGACTCGGGCGCGAGCGACGGCGCAGACGGCGCAGATGGCGCAGATGGCGCAGATGGCGCAGACGGGGGCAGCGACGGAGCAGACGGAGCAGACGGAGCCGGCGATGGCGCAGACGGAGCGGGCGATGGCGCAGACGGCGACGACGGCGACGACGGCGGCACGAGCCTCCAGGAGTCCTGCGAGACCGGCGAGGAGGGCCCCACCGTCACCTCGATCGGCCGCCGCTTGACCTCCAGCGTGACCTGGACGCTCTCCTTCAACGACACCGCCGTGGCGAGCCTCGGCTACGAAGACTGCTCGTACAGCCGCGACTTCGACGGTGAAGAGCAGGTGGGCTTCGAGTACCTCTGCCCCGACTGCGACCTGGTCGTGCGGGGCGACGCGGTGATGCCGTCCGACGACGCAGACTGCTACAGCCAGATCGCCTCCGGCGACGGCAGCCGACCCGAGTGGTGGGGCGTGACCGCCGCGGGCGCCCTGCACCGGACCGGCGCCGACCAGGCCCCGCTCGGTGAGCTGACCACCTTCTCGGGCACCTCGGGCGACGGCTCGGCCGTCGACATCGCCTGGGAGTCCACCTACGACCTGGGCGACGGGGCCGAGATGACCCTCGCAGCCACCGGCGTCATGGCGTGGGAGACCGACGACTCGCTCGTGCTCGACGACTTCTACGCCCCGCGGGCCGACCCCTACGCCTGCGGCTGGGAGTGCAACGACCCCGGCGAGCTGGGCGGCGACTACGATCTCCAGGTGGGCGACGTGCTGCCCAACAGCCGCTTCGAGGACGCCTGCGGTGACTGGGTCGACCTGCACGACTTCTATGGGTCGTACCTGGTCATCGACACCAGCCAGAGCGACTGCGGGCCCTGCCGCAGCATGGCCGAGACCGAAGAGGCCTTCCTCGCCGACATGCGGGCCGAGGGGATCCCGGTTCGCGTGGTCACGCTGATGGGCAACGGCCTGGGCGATCCCTACGGCACCCCGCCCGCCTCCACCGTCGACAGCTGGATCTCCAGCTATGGCCTGACCGACCCCGTGCTCTTCGACCGGGGCTACGCCTACGCGCTCATGCCCGACTTCATCGAGGGCTACTCGGGAGACGGCTTCGGCTACCCCGCCTGGCTGGTGGTCGACCCCGAGATGCGGGTCATCCACGGCAACGTGGGCTTCTCGAGCTGGGACGCCGTGGGCTCGGTCATCCTCGACGACGCGGGCCGCTGAGGCCCGCGCGGGTCAGCTCGTGGGCGTCGGCGCGGGGGTGTCGGGGCCGCCCGGGGCGGCAGCCTCGAGCTTATCGAGCCGCTCCTGCAGGTCGCGCAGCTGGTCGGTGAGGGTGGAGACCTGCCCCTCGAGCCGGGTGGTGGCGGCCGTGGAGCCCGCCTTGGCGAGCTTGTCGCGCAGGCGATCGATGGACGCCTGGTGCTGCACGCTCACGTGCTCCCGCAGGCGGCCCAGCGCGGACACGCCCGACGGCTCACGCAGCGCCAGCAGCCCGCGTCCAGCCGCCAGACGGACCGCGTGGCGGTCGTGGCGAACGAGGTCGGCGAGCAGCTCGCCGGCCTGGGCCCGCAGCGGCGCCTCGAGCCACCGCGCGCACGCGCCCAGCGCCTCGACCGCAGCCGGCAGCACAGACGCGCGAACCGTCTCGCCCTGGACCACCTCGCGCAGGTGGGCGTAGGCCTCGACCGCCCCGGTCTGGCCCAAGCCCTGTAGGGCGCCGCGCTGGGTCCAGCCCCACCAGCCCAGGTTCCGGGAGTGGGACACGAGCAGCGGCACCAGGGCGGGGTCGCGCTGCTTGCCCAGGGCCACCAGGGCCGCCGCCGCCGCGCGGTAGGGCCGCTCGGGGCGCTCGAGCCACGCCTCGAGGGCCCACGCGGCCCGCTTGTCGCGGTACCGACCCAAAGCGTCGGTGAGCGCGCTCATGGCCTGCGGGTCGGCCTCATGGTCGAGCAGGCGCACCAGGGCCGCGAGGGCGGCCGGCGACCCGGACTCGCCCAGCGCGCGCGCGTAGTGTCGGCGCTGCAGGAACAACGGCTCGGCCCGGTAGGCGGCCTCGACCGCCGCGATGCCTGCCGGGCGGCCCTTCTTGCAGAGGGTGGCCGCCGCATGAAGCTTGCCCCGGAGGCTGTGGGAGTGGGTGAGGGTGCGCTCGAGCAGGTCGCGCCCGGGGTCGAAGTCGAGCGCATGCAGCAAGCGGCTGTCGGGGTCGACCACCACCTGCTTCGGCGAGCTGGCGAGGGCCACCACCAGCGCCCCGGTGCGACCGTCGAGGTCGATCTCATGCCGCGACCACGCGCCGTCAGCGGCCTCGACGGCCACCTCGACGGTGATGTCGAAGAAGCCGACGCCCGCGTCGGGGTCTCGCTGGGTCTGCTCGACGGCGAGGGTGCCGTGCCCCTTGTCGCCGTCGAAGGACCACGTGGCCTTGAGCTTGGGGTAGCCGGGGGACTCGAACCACTGCTCGAAGAAGCGGGCGAGGCTGCGGCCGCTGGCCCGCTCCATGCAGCGCCGGAAGTCGTCGGACTCGGCCAGCTGCCCCTCGAAGCGATCGAGGTAGTCGCGGGTGCCGGCCCAGAAGGCGTCGTCGCCCACCCGATGCCGCAGCATGTGCAGGCGCCAGGCCCCGCCCGGGTAGAGGTGGGCGTCGAACAGATCCCACGAGCTGTCGAAGTGGCGGGTCTGGATGGGCCGCACGTACGAGCCGTCGGCCTCGTCGGTGTAGACCCGGTGATCCACCAGGAACCACGCGGTCGCCACGTCGGCGCCTTGGGTCTCCTCGAGCCAGACCGTCTCCATGTAGGTGGCCCAGCTCTCCTTCAGCCAGGAGTGGGCGAAGTCGCGGCAGACCACGCGGTCGCCGAACCAGGTGTGGGTGAGCTCGTGCAGGTTGACGATGTCGATGAGGTAGCCGAACTCGTCGCGCAGCCGCTGGTCGGCCACGAAGGCGTCGTCCCAGCTCACCAGCGAGATGTTCTCCATGGCGCCGCCCACGCCAGCGGCTGCGAACTGGCTGTACTTGGGCCAGGGCAGCGCCCGACCGAGGCGACCAGTGACCCAGGTGATGAGGTCGCGGGTGCCGTCGAAGGACAGCCGCAGGTGGTCGGGCGTGAAGGGCCGCGGGGCCCAGGCCTCGACCGGCACCTCGCCCAGGGGCTCTTCGGCGAAGCGCACCAGGTCGCCCACCACGAAGCACAAGAGGTAGCTGGGGCAGGGGCTGTCGAGCCGCCAGGTGGTGGTGGCCGTGCCGTCGTCGTGCGACTCGTGGCTCACCTGCTCGCCGTTGGCCAGCGCCGTGAAGCGCGCGTCAGACCGAATCGCGATCTCGAGCGTGGGCCGCACCGTGGGGTGATCGACGCAGGGCAGCCAGTACCGCGCGCGCTCGGTCTCATGGTCGGTGGCGACGAACACAGGCGCGTCGCCCAGCTTGTCGGGGTCGGAGGCGCCGCACACCAGGCCCGTGAGGGGGCGCGTGACCGACCAGGTGACCATGATCGTGCGGGTGTCGCCGACCGCCGGGGCGTCGGCGAAGCGGACGTGCACGCGGTCGCCGTCGTAGCGCCAGGTGAGGGGGTGGCTGCCATCGACCGCGAGGTCATCGAGCGCCACGGCGTCGAGGGTGAGGGTGCGCCAGCCCGCGGTGCGGCAGGTGAGGGTGTGGGTCACCCGGCCGCGCAGGCTCCCCCCGAAGACGTCGACCGTCGCCGCGAGGCTGAGGTGGGTGGGCTCCAGCCCCAGGTCGGGTGCGTAG
>JBDQIL010000480.1:0-4574 GCA_040264415.1 Myxococcota bacterium | reverse complement strand
CCCCTCGCCCTCACCGAGCTCCCCACCGCCTGGCGGGTCGCCGGAGCGGCGGTCGTCGCGATCGTCTTCGCCGCCGACCTCTGGCGGGTCGGCCGTCGCTACCGCGCCGAGCCCGCCGGCCCCGCCCTCGAGCTGCGCCGGCTGCGCCACCTGGTGCGGGGGCTGCGGGCGGTGCTCGTGGGTGGCTGCGCCGCCCTCGTGGGCGCAGGCCTGCTCCTCGACGCCGGCGCGCTGGTCGGCCTCGCCCTGGTCATCGGACTGGAGGAGCTGTACGAGACCACCATGGTGCTGGGGTTGCTGCGCTGGGGCCTGCGGGTCGAGACGGAGGCCGAGGCCGAAGGCGCCCCGGCCGCCGCCTGAGCCTCAGGCCGCGACCTCGCCCGTCTGGATGCCCCACAGCCGGGCGTAGGCGCCCCCGAGCGCCAGCAGCGCGGCGTGGGTGCCCTGCTCGATGATCTCTCCGTGATCGAGCACCACGATGGTGTCGGCGTGCCGGATGGTGCTCAACCGGTGCGCGATGACCAGCGTGGTGCGCTGCCCGGCGATGCGGGCCAGCGACCGCTGAATGGCCGCCTCGGTCTCGTTGTCGACCGCCGAGGTGGCCTCGTCGAGCACCAGCACCGGCGCGTCTTTGAGCAGCGCGCGGGCGATGCTCAGGCGCTGGCGCTGGCCACCCGACAGCTCGTGGCCGTCCTCCCCCAGCACGGTCTCGAAGCCCTGGGGGAGCGCCGCGATGAAGCCGTCGGCGTCAGCCATGCAGGCGGCCTCGGCCACCTGGGCGTCGGTGGCGTCGGGGCGGCCATAGGCGATGTTGTCGCGCACGGTGCCGGGGAAGAGGAAGACGTGCTGCTCGACCAGCGACAAGGCGCCCCGCAGCGCGGCGAGGCGCCAGGCGCGCACGTCGACCCCGTCGAGGGTCACCTGGCCCGCTTGCGGATCGAAGAAGCGCAGCAGCAGGCGCACCAGCGTGGTCTTGCCCGAGCCCGTCTGGCCCACGAAGGCCACGGTGTGACCCGCCGGCACGTCGAGGGAGAAGCCGCGCATCACCGGATCGCGGCCCGGGTAGGCGAAGGTGACCGCGTCGAAGGACAGGCCGCCGGACACCGTGGGCGGGGCGTGATCGCCCTCGGTCAGAGCGACGGGCGTGTCGAGCAGGTCGAGCACCCGCTGGGTGCTGGCCATCGCCCGCTGATACAGGTCGAAGGTGGCGCCGAGCCGCGTGAGCGGCCACAGCAGGCGCTGCACCAAGAAGACCAGCACGCTGTAGGTGCCCACCGCCATGTCACCGTCGAGGGTGAGCATGCCCCCCAGCACGAGCGTGGCCGTGAAGCCCACCACGATGACCATGCGGATGAGCGGGGTGAAGGCGGCCGAGAGCCGGATCGCGGTGCGGTTGGCCTCGCGGTAGGCGCCGCTGGCGGCCGACACGCGCGCCACCTCGCGCTCTTCGGCCACGAAGCCCTTGATGGTGCCGATGCCCGCCAGGTTGTTGTCGAGGATCGCGTTCAGCTCGCCCACGCGGGCGCGCACGGTCGCGTAGCGGGGGGCGATGCGACCCTGAAACCAGAAGCTGCCCGCCAAGATGAACGGGATGGGCAGCACCGACAGCACCGCCACCTGCGGCGAGGCCACGAAGAAGGCCGCCCCCACCACCACCACGGTGGTGAGCACCTGCAGGATGTCGTTGGCGCCGCCGTCCAAGAAGCGCTCGAGCTGGTTGACGTCGTCGTTCAGCACGCTCATCAGCTCGCCGCGGGGGCGGCTCGAGAACCAGGCCACGTCGAGGTCTTGGATGTGGGCGTAGGCGTCGACCCGCAGCTCGTGCTGCACCGACTGGGCGAGGTTGCGCCACATCACGCCGAAGAGGTACTCGAACAGGCTCTCGAGGCCCCAGACCACCACCGTGAGCGCGCCCAGCAGCCAGAGCTGGTGGTGCACATCGACCACGCCCCAGTCGGCCAGCAGGGAGCCCTCTCGGTTGACCACGACGTCGACCGCCGCGCCGATGAGCGCAGGCGGCGCCAGGTCGAAGACCTTGTTGAGCACCGAGCAGGCGCTGGCCTGCCAGACGGCGCGACGGTGCGCCGTGGCGCGCTGCAGGAGGCGGCGTAGGGGGTGCATGGCGTCGGCCTATCCCCCTCCCCCGGAGGCGGCGTGATAGCGTGCCTGCCGCCCCCCGCAGGAGCCGTCCATGAAGTGGGTCATCGCCGAACACATGCGCGTCGAAATCCACGCCTTCACGGGCCTCAACCTGTCGGGCAACCGCTCGGTGGCCCAGATCCACCCCGCGGGCGGCCGACAGGGCGACCAGATCGACGGCGAGCGGATCCGATCGGTGGCCATCGCCGGCCTGCCCGGCACCCGCGTGGTCTTCTGCACCACCATCGACGACGACCACTGGGAGGAGCGCCCCTGGCGCGCCGTGATCGTGGGCCCCGACTGGGGCTTCGGCACCAAGGGCGGGCTGCGCGGCGTGCGGGTGCCCGACCTCGACCTGCTCGCCGAGCCCACCGCCCGCCGGGGCGACCCCGACTTCGAGATGGGCTTCGATCTCGCCGACTCGCTGAAGGACGGCCGCGGCTGGACCTACGGCAACCCCGGCAAGCTGCAGATGAACATCCGCTGCATCCGAATCGATCGCGTCGAGCTCTAGCCGCCCCGGCGCGCGAGCCGCGCCCTACTCGATGAAGGCCTCGATGGACGCGCTCACGCGGTCGGGCACCTCGTGGTTGATCCAGTGCGTGGCGCCCGGCACCTCCTCCACCGTCAGGTCGGAGACGTAGGCCGGCAGCCCGTCGAGGTTGGCTGGCAGCAGGGCCGTGTCGTCCATGCCCCACATCACGAGCGTGGGCACATCGACCACCAGCTCGCGGTCGGTGTCGGGCAGGCCGTCGGCGTCGAAGTTGGCGCGGTACCAGCTGAGGCCGCCGGTGAGCGCGCCGGGCTGGGCCCAGGCGGCCTTGTAGGCGGCCAGCTCGTCGCTGGTCAGCACGCCGTCGAACGAGGCGGCCAAGGCGGCGTAGTCGTTGGCCGACAGCAGCGCCTCGGCCCCCGGCGACAAGAAGAGCTCGACGTAGGAGAAGGCCTGCCGCTGCTCCTCGGAGGACTCGAGCAGGTCGCGGAAGACGTTCATGTGCGGCGCGTTGGCGATGACCAGCCGCTGCACCCGGTCGGGGTGGTCGGCCGCCACCGCCCAGGCCACCGCGCCCCCCCAGTCGTGGCCCACCAGCACCACCTCGCCGCCCAGCAGGTCGATGAGGTCCACCGTGTCCTGCTGCATGCGCTCGAGGGCGTAGGCGTCGAGGCCGTCGGGCTTGTCGGAGGTGTTGTAGCCGCGCTGATCGGAGGCGACGACCGGGTGGCCGGCGGCCGCGAGGCGCTCCATCACGGGCGCCTGGCCCATCCAGAACTCGGGGAAGCCGTGCAGCAGCAGGATGGGGGTGCCCGACGCCATGTCTCCCTGGCAGGCCACGTCGAGGCGCACCTCGGACAGCTCGACCGACCGGCGCTCGATGGCGTCGGCGGAGCAGGCGGCGAAGGCGGCCGCGTCGTCGCCCGTGGCGCCGGCGCTGTCGCCCGCGTCACCCCGACAGGCGGCCGAGCCCAGACCGCTGAGCAGCAAACCGACGGCGGCGAGACGGGCGCTCATGCCGGCTCCCCGTCGCCCACGGGGGCGGCGGTCGCGAGCATGGCCCGCGCGTGGGCCTCTGCCTGCTCGTCGTCGAAGTGCAGCGCCAGGTGCAGCTCGTGGTCTGCCGTGCGCAAGAAGCCGAAGAGGGCAGCGCTCCCGTCCTCCTCGAGCCGGAACGACAGGCGGGCCAGGCCGCCCTGCAGCGACCGCTCGACGTGGGTGGCGTCGGGGTGCACCTGGGCGGAGAGCTCGGCCAGGCGCTCGGCTGGGTCGGCGGGCCCGTCGTAGACCGCCAGCATCGCCTGGAGGCCCGGCCGCCACAGCACCAGGTCGGCGCCGTCGAGCCAGCGCAGCAGCCGGGTGGGGGCCGTGAGCCGCCACGCGTCGCTGAAGCGCACGGGGCCCGGGTCTACCGGCGGCAGCAGGCGCACCTCGGGCGGCTGCTCGGGGCCCTCGACCACCTCGAGCGGCGACGAGGGCGTGGGGCGCTCCACCACCGTGCCGGGCGGCCAGGTGAGGAAGGGCAGCACGTCGGGGTCGATGTTGGCGATCAGGTCGAGGTCGTAGGCGCCTGCGCGCGCCGGGTCGGCCAGCTCGTCGGCCGACTCGAGGCCCGAGGCGAAGGTCCAGCCGCTGTCGGCCTCGTGGGCAGGCGCCCCACGCCGCATCGACTGCACGGGCCACCCCTCCACCATCACGTGGTCGGTGGCCACCCCCAGCCCCAGCGGCGGCACCATGGGCGGCGCGCGGTCGGGGTCGACGGCGAGCGTCTTTGCAGGCGGGTGGGTCGAGTCAGACGGGTCGGGCATGGGGGCGCTCCGGGCAGCCCGCCAATCCTACGCCGCCGCCGCCGCTACTTGGCCGCCATCATCTGATCGAGGTTCTCCTTCTCGCGCTTCGCCTGGGTGAGCATGTCCTTCAACATCCACAGCGAGGGCTTGTT
>JBDQIL010000479.1:0-4580 GCA_040264415.1 Myxococcota bacterium | reverse complement strand
GCGTCACGGCCGTCGGCGGGCGCTAGGTCCTCCAGCTTGACCTGCATCGGCAGGCGCCCGACCCGCACGGTGTAGCGGTCGCGGCCCAGGTCCGCGGTCACCTCCCCCACCTTGCCGAGGTTGCGCACCAACACGGCGTCACCCACGGCGACCTCGCGCGGCGGCGGCGGAAGGGGCTCTTGCTGCGCTTCGATCTCCCCCTGCACCGCGCCCTTCACCGAGCGGAGCTGCTTGAGCGTGCGGCCCGCCAGACGGAGGTCGGGGTTGTGCTGCAGCGCGGCGATCAGGGCCTTGACCTCGTCTTCGCGCTCGCGAAGCTGCTCTTTGAACCGACGCGCGACCTCCTCCTTCAGGGTGCGGCGGCGCTCCTCGAGCTTCTCCTCTCGGACCCGCAGGCGGTGGGTCTGCGCCTGCATCTCCTGCTTCGCCTGGGCGAGCTCCCGGGCGCGCTCGTCGGCTTCGGCCCGGGCCACCTCGAGCTCCTCCATCAGCTCGGTCATCTCCCGGGTGGTGGTCTGCATGACCTCGCGGGCGCGGGCGAGGATGTCGGCCGGCATCTCGAGGCGCTCGGCGATGGCGAGGGCGTGGCTCTGTCCGGCCAGCCCGGCCTCCACCCGGTAGGTCGGCCGCCCGTCGGCGTACTGCACGGCGGCCAGAGCGAAGCCGCTGTCGGCGGCGCCCAGCGCCTTGAGCTCGGCGTAGTGGGTGGTGACCGCGAGGCGGGCCCCGCGGGCGGCCAGGGCCTCGAGCATGGCGCGGGCCAGCGCTGCGCCCTGGGCGGGGTCGGTCCCCACCCCGATCTCGTCGAGCAGGATGAGGGCGCCGGGGGCCGCCTCGGCGAGCATCCCCTTGAGCACGGCGACGTGCCCCGAGAAGGTGGAGAGGTCGCCCTCGACGCTCTGCAGGTCGCCCACGTCGGCGAGGATGGGCGCGAAGACGTCGACCCGGCTCCCCGGCAGCGCCGGCACGGGGACCCCCGCGCGCGCCATGAGCGCCGCGAGCCCCAGCGTCTTGAGGGCGACCGTCTTTCCGCCCGTGTTCGGTCCCGAGAGGATCAGGCCCCGGGCGCAGTCGTCCACGCCGAGATCGTTCGCGACCACGTCGATTCCACGCAGTTGTAGCACCGGGTGACGCGCCTGCTTCAGTGCGATCACGCCGCCCGCGCCCACCTCGGGGATGACCCCGTCGAGCTCGGCGCCCAGCCCGGCCCGCGCCACCACCAGGTCGAGCCGCTCGGCCGCCGCGAGGCTCGCCTCGATCTCGGGCTGACGGGCGGCGACCTGGGTGGTGAGCTGCACCAGGATGCGGCGCTCCTCGCGCTCGAGGGCCTGCTCGATCTCTTTGAGCTTGTTGGTGCGCTCCACCACCTCGGCTGGCTCGACGAAGAGCGTCTCGCCCGACTGGGACGCGGCGTGCACGATCCCGATGGAGCGCGCGTAGGAGGCGCGCACGGGCACCACGAAGCGACCGTTGCGCTCGGTCACGAAGCGGTCTTGCAGCGCGTCGCCGAAGCGGTCGCCAGCGACGAGATCACGCAGCAGGTCCTTCAGCCCCGACTTGAGGGCGTCGGACTTCTCGCGCAGCGCGCCCAGCTCGGGGTAGCGGCGCCCCGACAGGCTGCCGTCCGACTCGAAGCTCTGGCGGAGGTCGTCGAGCAGGGCCCCGTCGATCTGGATGGGGGAGGCCAGCACGTGCAGCTCAGGGGCGTCGTCCCCGCGCTCGTCGAGCCACCGCCGCAGCCGGTCGAGGGCGTCGAGGCAGCTGCCGATGTCTCGGAGCTCCCCCGACTCGAGGCTGCGGCTGCGGCCCGCGCGGTCGACCGCCGCGCCCACATCGGTCACCGCGCCGACCGGCATCACCTCGCCAGCCTCTTGCAGCAGCATCAGCTCATCGACCGCCGCGTAGCGACGCAGCACCGCGTCCCGATCGGGGGCCAGCTCGCCGCGCTCGGCCGCCGCCTTGCCGCGCAGCGTGCGCGCGTGTCGGGCGAGGTGGCCGAGCACGACCGGCCAGTCGAGGGCATCGAGGGTTCGGGCGTGCAGGTCCATACCGGCGCCCTTAGCCGAACCGCGCCCCAGCCGCCCCGGAGCCCCGATGTCTCTGATCCCTGCCCTGATCGTCGCAGCCCTGCTCACGCTCTTCTCCAAGTTCCCGCTCGCCATCGCGCAGCTGCGGACCAAGGGCGGCTACGACAACGTCAACCCGCGGGAGCAGCAGGCCTCGCTCGACGGCTGGGCGGCGCGGGCGCGGGCGGCCCACCAGAACTTCTGGGAGGCCTTCCCCATCCTCGGGGTCGGCGCGGCGGTGGCCCTCGCGACCGGACACGACGGCGCCACCGCTGCCGCGCTCGTCTGGGGCTGGGTCGGCCTGCGGGTGGCCTACATCGGCGCCTACGTGTCGGGCGCCGGCGCGCTGCGCACGCTCTTGTTCTCCGGCGCGCTGGCGTGCTCCATCGGGCTCTACGTGCTGCACCTTATTCGCTGATCATCCAACCGTAACGCCGACTCACGGATACACCACCGCGCGCGCCCGTCGCCCCGAGGCCCAGCGGGCGCCGACCGCGATAGGCTGCGCTCCCCTCGCCCCGGAGCCCCCATGTCCCTCGAGCTGCTCAGCGCGGGCCTCGCCCGCGAGGTCGACGCCCTTCAGTCGGAGGGCCGCGCGAAGGCCCCCGAGCGCGTGATCGTCGACTATCTGCCGCCAGAGGGCGACCGAGGCCCCCGGTACAAGCTCGCGGGCAGCGACCTGTCGTTCATCCGCATGAACTCGAACAGCTACCTGTCGCTGTCGCATCACCCCGATGTGCTGCGCGCCGCCGACGCGGCCACCCATCGGTTCGGGGCGGGACCGGGCGCGGTCCGGTTCATCGACGGCACCTTCGCCCCGCACGTCTCGCTCGAGGCCCGCATCGCGGCCTTCATGGGCCGCCCCGCCGCCAAGATCTTCAACAGCGCCTACACCACCAACCTGGGCGTGGCGCTCGCCATCCAGAACAAGCGCACCTTCTGGATCGGCGACGAGCTCAACCACAACTGCATCATCCGCGCCATGCGCATCGCGCGGGTGCCGTCGAGCCACAAGGCCATCTTCAAGCACAACGACATGGACAGCCTGCGGTCGTGCCTCGAGCGGATCCCCGCGCAGGGCATCGACCGCGTGGTGGTCATCTTCGACGGCGTGTTCAGCATGCGCGGCGATCACGCGCCCATCGCCACGATCAACGAGGTGGTCGCCCCCTACCGCGACCGCTTCCCCGAAGGCCTCGTCACCATCGTCGACGACAGCCACGGCATCGGCGCCTTCGGCGAGACGGGGCGCGGGGTCGAGGAGGTCAGCGGCGGCCGCGCCGACATCGCGGTCGGCACGTTCGGCAAGGCCTTCGGCGTGAACGGAGGCTTCGTCGCCGCCAGCCCCGAGGTCATCGAGGCGGTGCGCCAGAAGGCCGACACCTACATCTACACCAACCCCTTGTCGGTGGCCGACTGCGCCGCGGCCGAGGTGGCCGTTCAGATCGCCGACTCCGACGAGGGCCGCCGGCGGCTGGCCCATGTCCAAGCCCGCATCCGGCAGTTCCGCGACGGCATCGCCGCGCTGGGCCTCGAGACCATCCCGGGCACCCACCCCGTCACGCCGCTGATGGTGCGCGACACGGCCCGCACCCGGCGCATGGTTCAGGGGTTCAGCGACCACGGCGTGCTGGTGGTCGGCCTGAACTACCCCGTGGTGCCCGACGGCGACCAGACCATCCGGTTCCAGGTCAACGCCGCCCACACCGAGGCCGACATCGACCAGGTGCTGACGGTCCTCGAGGCCGTGAAGTAGCCGGCGTCAGCCCTTGGCCAGCTGCTCGAGGAACTCGACGATGGTGATGCGCTGCTCATAGAGGCGCAGCGCCTGCGTGGGGTCGACCGCGATGCGACGGGTGCCGCCAGAGGCGGTCTGGATCTCGATGGTGAGCTGGTCAGAACGCAGCTTGTAGATGCTCATGTACCGGCCCACCACCAGCGCGATGGCGGCCAGCTCGCGGTCGCGCTCCCCCGCGCGCCCCTCGTACCGGATGAGAAAATTGGCGGCCTGGGGCTGAGCGCTCTTGCGGCCTCCCCACTCGGTGATGGGTGCCTTGGCGCGCACCAGCTGGATGTGGACCCGCGGCAGCTCGACGTAGAGGGCGTCTTCGAGGTCGTTGGCCTCGACGAGATCGCGCGGGTCGGCCAGCCACTGCGACCGGATCTCGCGCTCGATATCGGCGTACGGGCCGGACGGGAGGGTGGTCGGCCCCGCCACCTCTGGGGCGGCCTCGACCGGCTGGGCTTCTGCCACCGGCGCGCCGCCCGCGACCGGCGCGAGGGCCGGTGGGGGCCCCGCGCCGACCCCACCGGGGGGCCCGAAGCGCTCGCCCGCCGTGGTCGACACCACCCAGTTCGCCACCAACATGAGCCCGATCCCGGCCGCCCCCCTGGCAGCCAGACGCGCCCCGCGGCCCCCGCGGGGGTGGGGTGGCTGCCCACGGGGGGGGCCGGGGGGGGGGGTTGTTGGTGGGGGACGGGGGGGTGTGGGCCACCGCGGGCGGGCGCGTCGGG
>JBDQIL010000478.1:0-4587 GCA_040264415.1 Myxococcota bacterium | reverse complement strand
GTGGGCCGCGAGGGTGGGGGGGCTCAGGTAGATCCGGTGCTGCGGCGCCGCGGAGGCGTCGCGGGTGGACACGCTGCCGCTGGTGGGCGCGCCGATGGGGCCCGTGGCGTTCGCCAGGAAGCTCCACCGATGCCCGGCCCAGCCGTCCATGCGCACGGCGACCACCGAGTCGAGGCCCACAGCCGCGTCGAGGGCCCGCACGTACAGGGTGCCCCCCCACGCGCCGCGCTCATCGTAGAAGCGCGCGTTGAGCTGCCAGTTCTCGCTGAACACGCGGCCGCCCGAGCTCACCGGGTCGATCACGTCGAGGTCCCAATCGATGAGCTGATCCTGGGTGGGGCGAACCCGCCAGGTGCCGGCGAGATCGGGGGTGAAGGTGTCGCCCGCGACCAGGGCGCCCCGCGCCGTTCCGTCGGGCGCGGTCAGGTCGACGGGGCCGCGCCCCTCCCACCGAATCCGCTCTACGGAGGCATCGACGATGTCGACCCCGAGGACCGTCTCGGCCTCGAGGGTGATGCCGGGGAAGACGTCGGAGCCCTCGGCCAGGGCGGTCGGGGTCAGCGCAGCGAGGAGCAGCAGGGTGGACATCAGGGTCTCCAAGATTCCGTTCAGGCGATGAAGGATACCGCGCGTCGAGCGCGGGGCCGCTACGGCGCCCCTACTTCGATTTGTGTGATGATTGTAAGCCACCCGCGCGCCGCCGGCGCGGTAAGCCCCCAGCTGTCGAATCTGGAGATCCCGATGCCGTTCGCAACGCTGCTCATCCTCGCCGCCCTCGACGCCCAGGCTCAGGACGGCGCGGCCGCCAGCGGGCCCGCCGTGCCCGACCTCAACGCGCAGCTGTACCGCGTGCCGATCGACGCCGAGCGCACGCTCTGGGCCGATGACACGAACACCGGCCCCATGGGGTACTGGCGCGCCAAAGCGGGCCTGGTCTACGCCCACGATCCGCTGGTCTACCGTGACGAAGACGGCGTGGAGACCGCGATCCTCGAAGATGCCCTGCAGGCTGACCTCATCGGCATGGTCAACATCAGCCGCCTGCGCATCGGCCTCGATCTGCCGCTCTGGCTCATGAACGACGGCGCCCTGGGCGAGGGCGGCGCGGGGCTGGGCGACGTGGCCCTCGACCTGAAGGGCACGATCATCGTGCGAGACGACGACAACCCGTTCGGCCTCGCGCTCGGCTCCCGCTTCGACCTGCCCACCGCCACGGTCGACGCGCCGGTCGGCCACCCGGGCTTGGCCTGGAACGCGCAGGTCATCGCCGACCTCGAGGTCGGCGACGTGCTGCTGGCCGCCAACCTCGGCACCCAGGGGGTCCCCCCCGCGCAGATCGACGGCCAGACCTGGGATGACCAGTTCTTCTACCGCTTCGGCGCAGGCTGGTCGATCGCTGAGAAAGACCGCGCCGGGCTGTCCTTCGACATGGCTGGCCGTGCCGCATACGGTGGGCTGGGCGCCTCGGGCTCTCCCGTCGAGGGCTTGCTCGGTGGCTGGTTCACCCTCGGCGAGAGCTGGGTCGTGCGCGCCGGCGCGGGCCGCGGCATCACCAGCGGCATCGGCACCCCAGACATCCGCACGGTGCTGACCGTCGGCTACAAGCCCCCCAAGGTGCGCGACCGCGACGAAGACGGCATCCTCGACTCCGACGACGCCTGCAAGATGCAGCCCGAGGACTTCGACGGGTGGAAGGACTCCGACGGCTGCCCCGACCCGACCACCGCGGTCACGGTGCGCCTGGTCGATGGCGAGGGCGAGCCCCTGCCGAAGGCCTCCATCCAGGTTCAGACCCACGACCAGCCCGCCAAGGGTGGCCAGGACCTCAAGGTCGACCTGCACCCCGGCTCGTGGTCGGTCACGGTCAACGCGCCTCGGTTCCGGGAGCGCACCCTCGAGATCACGGTCCCCGAAGGCGAAGACCATCTCGAGATCGTGTCGATGGCCCCCACCTTCGGGCGGGTCCGCGTCATCGTCACCGACACCGAGGGCAACCCCCTCGACGCCTCGGTGCGGGTGCGGGGCACCGACAAGGTGGAGGACGCCCCCGGCGGCAAGACCGCCTTCGAGATCGACGAGGGCGCCCGCAAGCTCGTGGTGCAGGCCGAGGGCTTCAAGCCCGCGGTGGTCGACATCGACATCAAGGGCGGCAAGGCTGCGCTCGCCGAGGTGCAGCTCGAGTCCTCCCGCGCGAAGGTCACCAAGGAGAAGATCGAGATCCTCGACAAGGTCTACTTCGACACTGGAAAGGCGACGATCAAGCCCGAGAGCTTCCAGATCCTCGGCGACGTGGCGGCGCTGATCGACGCCAACCCCGACGTGCGCAAGGTGCGGATCGAGGGCCACACCGACAAGCGGGGCGACGACGCCGAGAACCTCTCCCTCTCTCAGGCGCGCGCCGACTCGGTCAAGGCCTGGCTGGTGGAGCACGACATCGCGGCTGATCGACTCGAGGCCGTCGGCTACGGCGAGACCCAGCCGGTAGACACCGGAAGCAGCCGCGCCGCCTACGACAAGAACCGCCGCGTGGCCTTCACCATCCTCGAGCGCGACGAGTAGCGCCTGGGGCCGCGCCGATCTCCGTTTCGGGCCCGTGATACCGTGCTGGTGCCCCTGAACGGGCCCGAACGGGCCCCCACGAGCCCATGAAGCGACGGTACGGCTGGATCGAGATCCTCGAAGGCGATGAGGTGCAGCGCACCTACCCTCTCGTCGAAGGCTCCACCCGCATCGGGCGGGCGCCCGACAACGAGCTGGTGTTCCCCTCTCCGTCGGTGTCGGGCCACCACGCCCTCGTCGAGGTCGGGCCTGCACACCGCGTGATCGACCTGCAGAGCCGAAACGGCACCTTCCTCAACGGAGAGCGGGTGGACGGCGGCAGGGCCCTCCGAGACGGAGACAGCCTGCGGATCGGCCTCGATGTGCACCTGCGCATGCGCGTGCAGGCCCCGGACTCCCCCTCCGACGTGCTGGGCTGGCTGTGGGATCTCCGCAGCGGCCGGTGCTTCCCCGTCCCCGCCGACGGCGGCGCGCTGAGCGCGCTGATCGAGCAGCCCAGCCTGGCCGCCGACGGCCCCTTCCGCCTCGAGCCCACCGCAGACGGGGCCCGCCTGCTCGGTCCCGACGGCGAGACCCCGATCTCTTTTCGGGCGCCGTTCCAGGTGAGCGGCCGTCACCTCGAGCTGGTCGATCGCGAGCACGCGCTGGCCTCCACCGCCGCCGTCAACGAGGCGTCCTCGTGGGAGCTCCGGGTCGACCTGAACGGCCCGACCGGCGCCCAGGCCGACGTCATCGCGCCGGGCGGCGACCTGCGGGGGAGCATCCGGGCGGGCAACCGGGTCGCGCTGCTCCACCTGCTCAGCGCCCAGCTCGCCGCCGCGAACGCCGCCGGAGAGGCGGGCTGGGTGGAAGACACCGAGATCATGCAGGGCGTGTGGGGCCGCCGCTGGACCGAGAAGGCGCCGTCGTCGCTGCAGGTGCTGGTGCACCGGGTCCGCCGCGAGCTCGCCGCACTCGGGCTCACCGGAGGGGTGATCCAGAAGCGGTCGGGCTGGACCCGCCTCCGCCCGGACGCGGTACGGGTCGCCGAGGCCCCCGAATCCTGAGCCCACCGTGACCGAGACGACCCCGCCCGACCACCGCCCATCGGGCCTGCTAGCCGGCCGCTACCGCCTGCTCGAGCAGCTCGGTGAGGGCGGCGCGTCGGTGGTCTTCCGGGTGCGGGACGAGCGTCTCGACGCCGACCGCGCGCTCAAGCTGCTGCATCCGCGACTGGCAGACGGGGAGAGCGAGGGGATGCGCAGACGGCTCGAGGACGAGGCGCGCGCCATGGCCCGCCTCGACCACCCCCACGTGTTGCGGGTCTATGACGTGGGAGAAGACGCGGGGCGCGCCTTCGTGGTGATGGCGCTCGCACGCCACAGCCTGGCGGACGCGCTCGTGGCTCACGGCGCGCAGCCGGCCGAGGTGGCGGTCCCCTGGATGCTTCAGGCCCTCTCGGCCCTCGCGGCCGCCCACGCCCTCGGCATCGTCCACCGAGACGTCAAGCCGCAGAACCTTCTGGTCGACGCCATGGGCGCGGTCGTGCTCGCCGACTTCGGCATCGCGCTGATGACCGACGGCCGCCACGAGCGCAGCACGCGGACGGGCGCCGCGATGGGCTCTCTCGCCTACATGGCGCCCGAGCAGCGGCTCGATGCCCGCAACGTGGGCCCGCAGGCAGACGTGTACGCGGTCGGGGCGTCGCTCTACCACCTGCTCACGGGCGCGTCCCCCATGGACCTCTTCGTGGCCGACGTGTCGTCGCCACGCTGGGGGGGCGTCCCGCCGGCGCTCCAGGCAGTGCTGGCGAAGGCCACGCGATACGAGGCCGGCCAGCGACACATCGACGCCCGCGCCCTCGCCGCCGAGCTCGTGGGCGCCATGGCGACGATGGGGCTCTCGGTCGCGGTGCCGCCCGCCCTCGCCGAGCCCGCCAGGTGGCCGGCGCCGGCGCCGGAGCTGCTCACGGCGAGCCCCGCTGCTCCCGAGCCCGTGGCCGCGGCGGCCGGTGCCCCCGCGCCCGCGGCCCCCTTCGCACCCACCATC
>JBDQIL010000477.1:0-4589 GCA_040264415.1 Myxococcota bacterium | reverse complement strand
GCGCGAACTTGACCCCAACAATCTGACCCCCCGTCAGGCATTGGACCTCTTGTTTGAACTCAAGGAGTCGGCGCACCCGCCAACATGAGGGCCCCCCGCAGCGCCGCCTGTGCCCCACAGCCTGGTGCCGCCACGTGAGGGTCGCCGGTGAAGCCGGCGCGGTAGCCGCCCTCGAGCTGGTCGAAGACCCGCCGAACGCCGTCGAGCAGGCCAGGGGCCTGCGCCACACCGCCGCCGAGGATCACCCGGTCGGGCGCCAGCGCGAGGCTGAGGTTGTGGGTGAGATGCCCGATGACGAAGGCGACCTCGTCCCACGCGGGGTGGCCAGGTGGCAGCGTCTCGGCGGGCCGCCCCCAGCGGGCGGCCAGCGCCGGGCCCGACACCCGGCCCTCGACGCAGTCACCGTGGTGGGGGCACACGCCGCCGATGGGGTCGTGGGGCCGACGCGGTACGCGCATGTGGCCCGCTTCGGGATGCAGCCGGCCGTGGACGATGCAGCCGCCGACCACCAGCCCGACTCCCACGCCTGTGCCCACGGTGACATAGGCCAGAGAGCCGCACTCGCGCCCGGCGCCATGGTGAAGCTCTCCCCAAGCAGCGGCCCCCACGTCGGTCTCGAAGACCAGCCCGACCCTGAGGCGCGCCTGCAAGCGTGCGCCGAGGGGGGAGCCGCGCCAGCCCGGCTTCGGCGTATCGAGCAGGGCGCCGTAGTCGTGCGCCGCCGGGTCGAGCCGCAGCGGTCCGAAGCACCCCACCCCAACACAGGTCACGGGGCCCGCTCGATCGAAGAAGCCGCCGAGCTGCTCGACCATCGCATCGGGTTCGACGGTGGGGAGGCGAACGCTCGCGCGGATGTGACCGTCGGGCGTGCCCACGGCGGCCCGAAACCACGTCCCTCCACCTTCGATCGCGCCCACCTGGGTCATGGACGAACCGTAGCCCGCCTGCCAGGTCGCGCCGGATCCGCTACCTTGGCGGCGTGCTGCACCTGCTCCTGCTGATCTGGACGTCGCTCGTCGCCGCAGCCGCGACGGCCGAGCTCAAGGACGTGCGGGTGTTCACCAGCGACGGGCACGCGCGCCTGCTGTTGGTGCTCACCGAGGCGCCGTCATCGGTATCGGCGCGCATGGTGCAGAGCACCCGCGCGCGGCCGGCGCACGCCCAGGTGCTGCTCGAGGGCGTCGGCGTTGGGGCCGATGGCGACCGGGAGATCGCGGTGGTCGACCCCGCGATCTCAGGGCTGACCCTGCGCGCGCGCGGCGACGACGCAGAGGTGGTGGTGGGCCTCCTGGCCGAGCGCGCGGTGACCACGAGGCAGCTGGGTCCGACCGCCGTGCTGATCGACCTGCGGGAGGAGGGGAGGGGAGAAGACCCCTCGCTGCCATCGGCGGAGCAGCTCGCGGCGTGGCTCGACGCCACGGGCCTGGGTCGGGCGGCCCCCAAGCCGCGGCCGCGGGGCAGCCGCTTGGTGGTGGTCGACGCCGGGCACGGCGGATGGGATCACGGCGCGGTCGGCACGACGGGCACGAGAGAGGCCGACATCGCCCTGCAGATCGCGCTGCGAACCGCCACCGCGCTCCGCGCCCGAGGCATCGACGTGGTGCTCACGCGAGACACCGACACCTTCGTCGAGCTGCGTGACCGAGCCGCCCTGGCGAACGCCCAAGACGCCGACCTGTTCTTGAGCGTCCACGCCAACGCGGCCCCAGGCCCCACAGCCTGGGGCATCGAGACCTACTCGTTCGACTCGGCGAGCGACGCCGGCGCGGCGCGGGTGGCTCGACGAGAGAACACCATCCTGCGGGAGCAACGCTCCGAAGACCAGCGCCGAGACCCATTGTTGGCGCGGATGCTGGTCGCGGGCACCAACGTGCTGAGCCGGCGCCTGAGCCGAGAGGTGCAGGCGGCCGCGGTCGAGGGGCTCCGGGGCGCCTACGGCGAGGAGCAGATCCGCGACCTCGGCGCGAAGACCGCGCTGTTCTACGTGCTCGTCTCCACTCGCATGCCCGCGATCCTGTTCGAGTCGGGCTTCGTGTCGAACCCAGACGACGAGCGGCGCCTGCGCACGCCGCACTACCAGCAGGTGCTTGCAGACGCCCTGAGCGACGCCGTGGTGCGCTGGTTCGACAGCGCCGACGCCCGCCACCGGAGCGAGGCCAGCCCATGAGCGGCGTGGCGCTCGACGACGCGATCGAGCACTTCTTGTGGGTGGCGCGCTACCAGCGCGGATTGGCCGAGAACACCTGCGAGGCCTACCACCGCGATCTGCAGGCGCTGCGGTCCTTCCTCGCAGACCGGGGGGTCGAGCAGGCGGGCGCGGTGGGCGTGGCCGACCTCTCGGACTGGGCCTTGGCCCTTCGAGAGCGCGGGCTGAAGCCCACGACGCTCGCGCGGCACCGCAGCTCTGCGCGACAGCTGATGGGCTTCCTGGTCGAAGAGGGGCACCTCGAGGAGAACCCAGCCGCCGCGCTGAAGAGCGGCGCGCGCAGCCGGCGCCTGCCGGTGAGCCTGAGCGAGAAGCAGGTCGAGGATCTGCTCGACGCGCCGGATCGTGCGACCGCGGTGGGGCTGCGAGACGCGGCCATGCTCGAGTTGCTGTACGCCTCGGGGCTGCGCGTCAGCGAGCTCATCGCGCTGCGTCACGAGCAGCTGCACGACGGGTGGCTGGTGGTGCGTGGCAAGGGAGACAAGGACCGCATCGTCCCGCTCGGAGACCAGGCGGCGGCGGTGGTGGAGACCCATCTCCGTCGCAGCCCGCGCGCCCGCGGTGGGCCCTGGCTGTTTCCGACCCCGCGCGGCGGGCCCATGACCCGCCAGAACTTCTGGCTGCGCGTTCGAAAGTACGCGGTGTCAGCCGGGATTGACGGCAAGGTGTCGCCACACGTGCTGCGCCACGCCTTCGCGACGCACCTCGTCGAGCACGGCGCCGACCTGCGGGCGGTCCAGGCCATGCTCGGTCACGCCGACCTGACGACCACCGAGATCTACACGCACGTGGCCCGGGCGCGGCTGCAACAGGTGCACGCAGAGTTCCACCCACGCGGCAGTGAACCAACGCGAATTCCGGGTTCTGACGATGAGTCAGATTCCGAGCCCCGCTGAGCCCCCAAGTCATTACTTTACATAATATTCCTTATCAGAACTTCGGGGAGCACAGAGGGAGGGGTTCATCGGCCCTCCCGTGTGCGCCCTCGCCGACTACAGTGCCCGCATGTCGTCCCGCCGCGCCCCGCCATCACTGCAGTCGTGGCTCCCGCTCGTCCTGGGCGCGGCCGTGGGCTGTGGCCCGAACGACTTCGCCTTCCCGCCCGACGCGTCGGGCCTGCGGCTGTCGGGCACCGAGGCCGACCTGGGCGCCGTGTCGATGGACGGAGCCGCCCAGCTCGAGCTGATCGCCAGCAACGACGGCGACCGCTGGTTGCGCGCCCGGGTCCGCCCCGTGGGGTCCGACTCCGGACTCGACGTCGGCGGCTTCCAGATCACGCCTGCGGTCTTCAGCCTGTCTCCCGGGACGTCCACGGCGCTCACGGTGCGATTCGTGGCGGACGGCGTCGAAGGCGCCTTCGCAGCCAGCTTCAACGTGGTGCCTGACGACGCGCCGGGCCGCCTCGCGCTGACCGCCCAGGCGCAGGTCTCCACCGACCTCGACAGCGACGGCGCGCTCCACCCGCTAGCAGGCGGCGACGACTGCGACGACACCGACCCCCGGGTCGGGCCCGACGCGCCCGAGGTCTGGTACGACGGCGTCGACGACGACTGTGACGGCAACGACACCGACCAAGATGGCGACGGACACCCCGCGGTCGAGGCCAGCGGCGACGACTGCGATGACACCGCGCCCGACGTTCATCCCGGGGCACCCGAGACCTGGTACGACGGCATCGACTCCGACTGCGACGGAAACGACACCGACCAAGACGGCGACGGCCACGGGGCGGTCGAGGCCGGCGGCGACGACTGCGATGACACCGATCCCACCACCAGCCCCTCCGACCCCGACCCCTACGACGCCGTCGACAACGACTGTGACGGGCTGGTCGATGAGGACGCCGCGCCCGACGGGCTCGTCTGGTTCAGTGAGCTCATGGTCGAGCCGAGCGTGCCGGGCGCCGGCTGGTTCGAGCTCTCCGGGCGAGACTGGCGCGCCTGGTCACTGGCCGGCTGGACCCTGCGATCCGGCTCCGAGACCGAGGCTGAGCTCCCGAGCGTCATCCTCGAGCCCGGTGGCCTGCTGATCTTCTGCGAAGACGCAGCAGTGGCAGCGAGCGTCGGCGTCCCCTGCGACGCGGCCCTGACGCCCTGGCCCGCCCTCGGGCCTGTCTCCGGCTCGCTCAGCATCGGCCCGCCGGGGCGGGATCTCGACCGGGTCGCCTGGGAAGCGGGCTGGGCCTGGCAACCCGCAGCGAGCCTGGGTGTGTCTGGGGATGTGCTTCGAACCGGCGGACTGGAGGCGAGCGCCAACGACGCCCCGTCCGTGTGGTGTGTGGCCACGACGCCGTGGGCCGATGGCGATCGTGGATCACCAGGCGCCGCCAACCCCGACTGCGCCGGCCTCGAGTAGAGCGCCACGGCTCACGGGGCGGCGCGCG
>JBDQIL010000476.1:0-4605 GCA_040264415.1 Myxococcota bacterium | reverse complement strand
GTCTGGGGCCGGCGCCGGGCTGGCGCGCTGGTCGGCCTCGCCCTGGGCGGCGCCGCGTCCGGGCAAGAGCTCGACGCCCAGACCCACCGGCCGGCGCTGGGCGACACCGACCTGCTGACCGTCCACGACGGCCGGCGGGATCGAGGCGGCGGGGCCGCTGTCCGGGTCCACCAGGCCGCCGACCCCGTGGTCTACCGCACCCGCGGCCCGGACGGCGCGGCGGTCGACGCGCCGCTGCTCGCGGTCCTGGGCACGGCAGACCTCCTGGCATGGGGGAGGCTCGGGCCCGTTCGCCTCGGCGTCGATGTGCCGGTGCACCTACAGGTGGCCGGGCCCGCCGTGGTCGAGCCCCCCAGAGGTCTCGGAGACGTGGCGGCCGACATCGATCTGGCCCTCCTGCCGGGCGACCAGCCCTGGGGCGTGTCGGTCGGCGCCCGGGCCACGGCGCCCACCGGAGACGGCCGCGCGCTGGTGGGCGCCGCCGGTCCCACGGCCCAGGCCCGCGTCGCGGGCTCGGTGGGGGCCGGGCCGGTGCGGGTCGCCGCCGAGGTGGGCATGCGCTGGGCGCCCGACGCCGCGCTGGGCGCCCTCCCCCTGGGGGACGCCATCACGGCCGGGCTGGGCGCCCGTTGGCGCCCGCGGCCCTGGGGGGCGCTGAGCGTCGAGGCCTCGGGCGCTCATCACCTGCCCGCAGGCGGCCTGTCCGGCGCGACCCCCGTCGAGCTGATCGCCGGCCTGCATGGCCGCCCGGCCGCTGGGGTGCAGGCCAGCCTGGGGGCCGGATGGGGGCTCACGGGCGCGGGTTCAGTAGGAGCGACAGGCGCAGCACGGAGGCAAGATGACACTCGTCCTCATCTCCACCCTGACCATCGGGGCCGCACTCGCCGGGTCCCCCGACCGCGACCCAGCAGAGCGCGCTGCGCGCATGTTGTCCCGCTACGGCCCAGGCGAGCTCCCCGCGACCGCGCCGGTCCTCGCCGCCCTCGAGACGCTCGGCGGGCGAGGCGACGCCCACTGCGCGCCGCTGCTCCGCAGCCTCGAGGCCCACGAGCAGCCGGCGGTGGCCCAAGCGGCCCGAACCGCCCGCTCCGAGGTCGAGCGGCGCCACCAAGACAGCCAGCGGCTGGCCTTCATCGACGCGCTCCCGCGCCGCGACGCCATCTCCGGCTGGCTGGAGGCCAACCCGGCGGCCGCCCTCGACCGGACGGGCGAGCGGCTGGGGCCGCACGACCAGGCCGCCCTCGCCTACGCCACCTTGGTGCTCGGGCACGCGGGTGAAGACGGCCCCCGCGACCTCGAGCTCACCAGCCCCGAAGACGCCACCTGGCTGCTGGCCCAGGCCGAGGACAGCGCGCGCGACGGGCGCCTCGCCGAGTCGGTGGCGACCCTCGCTCAGGCGGCGGCCTCTGGCAGCGCGAGCGCGGCCACCGAGCTGGTCGAGCTCGACATCGACATCGAGCGGCTGCTCCTGGGGATGACCACCGCAGCGCGCGACCGGCCCGCCGCGGTCCTGCCCCAGCACGCCGTCGATGCGCTGCTTGCGCGACACGGCAAAGAGACCGTCGCCGTGCTCATCGAGCGCGCCGCCCGGCCGGCGCCTCTGCCGCGCGCCGTCGCCCTCGACGCCCTGGCCGAGCTGGCCGAGCGTGAGGTGATGACGCCCCGCGAGCGTGCCGCCGCCCACCGCACGATGGTCGCCGCAGCCGCTGATCCCCGCCCCGCAGTGCGAGCGCTCGCCGCGACCGCGCTCTCCCGCTCCGTATCGGACTGACGGCCTCCCTCCCCGCGCGGGGTTACTCCGCTCCCAATGACCGCACCGCGGAACCCCTCGCGCCTGCGCCGCGCATCCACCATCCTGCTCGGCGCTGTACTGGTGCTGCTGGCTGCCCTCGCGGTGGCCCGCAGTCGGGTCCTCCAAGAAGAGGAGGCCCGCAGCGAGACCCGGCGCGCCCAGTCCGATCTGGGCACCATCGTGAACCTGTGGGAGGGCTTGGTCACCGACCGCATCGCCACCTGGCTGATGGACCTGCCTCAGGCCGCTGAGCCGCTGGTACGAGAGCGGCAGATTCGAGCCAAGGTCGCGTGGTTCGACGCCTTCTACACCTGGGACTCCGTCCGCGCCGACCAGGGATTCACCTACCCTGCGCGCAGCCCCACCGAAGACCTGCAGGCCCTTCTGGCTGGGCCCTGCATGCGAACCGCCCACTCGCTGGCCGTCATGGGCGACCGCGGGCAGGCCGCGACGGCCTTTCTGGAGTGCGGCGAGGGCAGCCTCGCCGAGCAGCTGCTCGCGTCGAACCTCGCCGCCAGCCAGTACCAGGAGCTGCGGCTGCACACCGAGGCCTGGCGCGCGGTCAACCAGCTGCGGCCGCCGCTGAACCAGCCGCTCCACACCGCAGCCCGCCAGTCCTTGTCGCCGCGACGGCTGGTAGCGCGGCGCCTGCTCGCCGCGGAGATCCTCGACGACCTCGAGCGACGGGATCGGGCGGTAGAGACGCTGCGGGCGACCTTCGACGAGATCGTCGCCCTCTCTGGCCCCGACCTCGAGGCCTTGCTGCCCACCGCCGAGCGGCTCTATCGGGTCGAGCTCGCCGACCGCCTCGAGCCGCCAGCGCTCCGCGAGATGGAGGCCAGCCTCACCCGCGCCCGGCGCCGCGTCACCGGCTTTCAGGAGATCCGCCAGCGGCTCGGCAAGCTCGAGCAGTCGCAGATCACACCCACCGGCCCCGAGCTCCCGGGCGGACAGGGTCGGCTCCGCGTGCTCCACGACATGTACAGCGACCCCGGCTTCATCCTCGTCTGGGCGCCGGTGGGTGACGACGGGGAGGTCGCCGCGGTGCACCTCGACGCGGAGGCCCTCCTTCGAAACCTGATCCGCGCCGAGCGAGCGGCCGAGGGCACCGACCGGCGCTTCGCCTTGCTCGACGGCGCGGGCCAGACCATCCCCGTCGGCGAGGCCCCCCCGGACGGAGGCCGACAGCTCGCCGCGGTCCCGCTCGGCTGGCTCTTCCCACACCTTCGACTCGCGGCGATCTCGTCGCCCGGCGAGCCATCCGACGCGCGCGAGCTCCGGTCGCTCATCCAGCTGCTCCCGATGTTCGTCGCCTTCGCGCTCGGCGTGCTGGCCATCGCGGTTCAGGTGGCCGCCAACCGGCGGGAGCGGGAGTTCTTCGAGCGCCAACAGGCCTTCATCGCGCGCGTCACCCACGAGCTGAAGACGCCCCTGGCCGGCATCCGGGTCATGGCGGAGACGCTCCAGATGGGCGCCGCCTCCGATCCACGCACGGCGAAGCGCTTCCTCGATCGGATCATCCACGAGACCGACAACCTCGGCCAGCGCATCGATGAGGTGCTGAACTCCGCCCGCAGCCCCCAGGTCAGCGAGAAGACGCCGGTCCGACTCGAGGAGCTCGCGAGCGAGGTGGTGGAGACCTGGACCCCACGCTTCGAGCAGGCGGGCGCCACCCTCGAGACCGACCTGCGCGCCTGCCGCCCCATCCCCGCCGACCCACCGCTGCTGCAAGACGCCCTCGGCAACCTGCTCGACAACGCCCTGAAATACCGACGTCCGGGCGTGCGGGGCCGCTGCCTCGTGCGCACGGTCGAGACCAGCCGGTGGGTCATCTTCGAGGTGGTGGATAATGGAATGGGAGTCCCACCGGCCATGCGGTGCCGCATCTTCGAGCGCTTCTCGCGCGTCGAAGGTCCCGGGCGCGGCAAGTCTGGCGGGCACGGCCTGGGCCTCTCGTTTGTGGCCGAGGCGGCCGCCGCACATCGCGGCGTGGTCGAATGCACCGAGGGCTTCGAAGGCGGAGCCCGATTCCGGCTGAAGCTTAGGAGGAGACGATGAGCAGCGATCCGAGCGCGCGCATCATGATCGTCGAAGACGACGAGACCATCGCCCTGGGGGTCGAGACGGCGCTGCGGCTCGAGGGCCACACCGTGCGGCACTACGAGCGCGCCGAGCTCGCCCTCGACGCCCTCGACGCCTGGAAGCCGCACCTGGTCATCCTCGACCGCATGCTGCCCGGCATCGACGGCCTGAGCGCCCTCCAGTACATCCGGGAGCACCACACCGACCTCAAGGTGATCATGCTCACCGCGAAGGGCTCCGAGAGCGACCGCATCGAGGGCCTCGACGCAGGCGCCGACGACTACGTGGCCAAGCCCTTCTCCACGCAGGTGCTGCTCGCGCGGGTGCGCGCGCGGTTGCGCGCGCTCCCGGCGCACGCCCTCGACCCCGACACCTTCGCCTTCGGCGACATGCGGGTCGATCTGCGCCGCCGTGTGCTCCACCGGGGCACCGAGGAGATCCGCCTCACCACCCACGAGGCCGGCGTGCTGCAGTACCTCATCGAGCACAAGGGCGACGACGTCACCCGCGAAGAGCTGCTCGAGAAGGTCTGGGGCTACTCCCCCACCATGCAGACCCGCACGGTGGACAACCAGATCCTCAAGCTGCGGAAGAAGGTCGAGGAGACCCCCGGCGACCCCCGCCACATCCTCACCATCCATGGGGTGGGCTACCGCTTCGAGCCCTGACGGCCCGGGCCGGCCTCGAAGCGGCCCGCCGCATCCCCAGCAACAGCGCCGGCGCCGCCCCCC
>JBDQIL010000475.1:0-4609 GCA_040264415.1 Myxococcota bacterium | reverse complement strand
GTCCCACCAGCAGCACGAGGTGGCCACCCACCGAGGCTGCGATCTCCCAGGTCGGCCCCGCAGGCCGTCGGAGCTGGGCGCCGGCGCTGCTCAACGGCCCACCCCGGGCTGCGTGACCAGCCCCACCCGCCCGATGCCAGCGGCGGTCGCTGCGGCCATCAGCTGCGCGACCTGCTCGTAGGGGACCGCGGCGTCGGCCTGCAAGAACACGTCTTGGTCGGGGTTCGCCTTCGCGATGGCCGCCAGCTTGGCCGGCATCTCGTCGGCGGTGAACTCGGAGTCGTTGATGAGGTAGGTGCCGTCGGCTTTGATGCCGAGGAACATCTGGTTGTCTTCGGACTGGGAGAGCGCCGGCGCGTCGGCCCGAGGCAGCTCCACCTGCAGGCCGGTGGTCATCATCGGCGCGGTCACCATGAAGATGATGAGCAGCACCAGCATCACGTCAACGAATGGCGTGACGTTGATCTCGGCCATCATGCCGTTGTTGTCGCCGCCTGAGGACATGCCCATCGCCTACCTCCCGCGGAAGTGCCGCTTCACGATGTTGAGGAAGTCGTCGGAGAAGTCATCCATCTCGCCGACCACGACCCGGATGCGGCTGTTGAAGAAGTTGTAGGCCATCACGGCGGGGATGGCCGCGGCGAGCCCCACGGCCGTGGCGATGAGCGCGTGGGCGATGTCGGGTCCGACCGTGGCGACCGTGGCCTGGCCGGTGGCTCCGATCTTCTGGAAGGCTCTCAAGATGCCCCACACCGTCCCGAACAGGCCGATGAAGGGCGCCGTAGAGCCGGTGGTGGCCAGGAAGGTGGTGAGCCGCTCCATGCCGCGGCGCTCCCGCGACATCGTGCGCCGGAGCGCGCGGGCCAGGTTGTCTTCTCCGCCCAGGTGGATGGCCGCGCTGCCGTCGCCCCCGGCGCTCGCCTCGGTGGTGGTCAGCTTGGTGAGCTCGACGTAGCCAGCGCGAAAGACCTGGGCGACGGGGCTGCCCTGATAGCGCTCGATCTGCTCATAGACCTGGTCGAGGCGCCGGGCCTTCCAGAAGGCGGCGAGGAAGAGCTCGGACTGGGCCTGGGCCTTCCGGAGCGCGCTGTACTTGTTGAGGATGATGACCCAGCACGCCACGGACATCCCGACGAGCACCAGCAGCACGAGCTGCACCACGAGGTCTGCATCGAGGATGAGCTCGGCGATGCCGGGCTGGGCTGCGTCCACCTGGCCCACGGTGGCCAGGTAGACTTGAATCACGTCGTGTTGCATCTGTGCTCCAGCGGCCCCAGGCAGGTTGCCACGTCAAGGCTAACCCCCCGCCTCAACCCGAGCGGGGGTCCGTCGCATCCGCATATTCGACCCCTCGCCCGAGCGGGGGACGATCTCTGACGCGCCTACTGGGCCTCGCCGCCGGTGACGCGGGGCCCGGACCAGCCGCTCATGCCGCCCTCGACGTTGCCGATCTCGGCGCCGCCGATGCTGGTCAAGAACTGGGCGGCCGCCGACGAGCGGCCGCCGGCCTGGCAGACACACAGGATGTGGTCGGTCTGGCCGAGCTCCTGGTAGCGCTGTGGCAGCTCGTCGACAGGGATGTGGATGGCCTGGGGCGCGTGGTCGGCCTCGAATTCGGAGGCGGTGCGCACGTCGAGGAGGAGCCACGGCGAGCCCGGCTCGGAGAGCAAGGCGACCGCGGCCTCGGAGTCGACGACCCGCACGTCGGAGGCGCGGGCGGTCGGCTGGAGCTCGACCCCGCGCAGGCGCGCCAAGTGGGCGAGCACCTGGTCGCCGCTGGGTCGCCCGCGCTCAGACCAGACGGCTCGCCCGTCTTTGCCCACCATGATGACGGTGTCTTTGGGGACCGGCCGCCACCGGCTGGACGCCCGGTAGGCGCGCGCGTCGACCGCGAAGGGGTCGTAGAGGAGGTGAAAGCCGAGCCCGAGGTCTGCTCGCATGGCGCGCAGCTTGTCGGTGCGGACTGGGGTGACGGCGAAGAGGACGGCCTCGAGGGCCTCGAGCTCGGGCCTGGACGCCTCGAGGTCGCGGAGCCACTCGCCAGCGCCCGCGGGGTCGCGGACGAAGACCAGGATGACCGTGAGGTGGCCCCGGAAATCCGGCAGCCGGATCCATGTGCCGTCTTCTGCGGTCAGCGACAGGTCGGGGGCCGCCTCTCCGGGTTGGAGGGGCCGCCACCGGACGAGGTTTGCGATGCGTTCGGCCAGGGACATGGGCCCTCCGAGGGCGGGGCTGCTGGTCTACCGTGACGGGTGGGCCGGATCCAGCGGCAGCTCGACCGCGTCTTCGACCGGGCCACCGTCGAAGGGCGCGCCGCGCCACCGGCGGGCGAAGGCCTCGGCGAGCCGGCGCCCCCGGCTGCCCATGGCCCGCCGCGCCTGAAAGGCCGTGAGGCCGGCGCCGAGGCCGGGCACCACGCGGGCGACACGGCTCGCGGCGGTCACCGCAGTACGCGCGGCCAGGGTGCGCACCAGCCAAGCGCCGGACTGGGTGGCCTCGGGCAGCTGCTTCTGGGCGATGGCGGGCAGGTCACTCAGCTTGACCCCCACGCGGGCCTGGCGGGGGAGCTGAATGTCGAGGGCCTCCGCCAGGGACTGCAGCAGCACGAGCCGGCCCGCGTCGGTGTGGGGGTCGTGGCCGTAGAGCACCGCGAGGCGCTGCGCGAGGTGGAGCAGTTGGACCAGGGCCACGGCGGTTTCTGGCGGCACCGTGAGCAGCCCGCCCATGCCGGCGACCACCCCGCGAAGGGTCGCGCCGCGCTGGGCCGCTCGCACGAGCCGCGCCGCGCTCTCGTCGAGCTGAGCGCGCGATGGCGCCAGGTCGAGCTGGTCGGGGTCGAGGCGCCGCAGGCCGCGGCGATCGAGGTTGGCCCGGATGTCGGCCGACTCGAGGCTCGCGGCGTCATACAGGCGCGGGAGCACCGATGCGTCGAGCTGGTCGCCCAAGTCGGCGAGGAGCTGTTGCCAGGGGGGAGCCATGGGGCAGGTGTATCCGAATCAGGGGCGCAGGAGCCGAGGCTCGGTGGCCAGGATCTCCGCCGTGAAGCTGCGCCTGAGATAGAAGCCGAGGGGCACCGTCTCGACGAGGTCGCCGTCTTGGTCGAGCACCTCGACGCGATGTCGGCTGGAGGCCGCCTTGGGTCGGAGCTGCAGCGCGACGCCGTGGTCGGCGGTCCACTGGCTCACCGCGCGCTCGACCAGCAGGTCGGTGAGGGTGTCCCAGTCGGCCGCGAGCACCGCCTCTTGGTCGGCGCTGGGCGACCACAGCACGGGCACGCCGAAGCGGCGGGTCGCGGGGGGGCCGTCGCCGAGCACTGGAACGAAGAGCACGCGGGCGAGGCGCGTGCAGACCGCGCTGTCGCGCCAGGGCCCCGGGTCGAGGGCGAAGAGGGGGGCGGTGCACACCCACGTCGAGCCGCGCGGGGCGCCGTCCGGGCGCACCGGGATGGTCTTGAGCTCGACGCCGAGGGCCGGAAAGTCTGGGGCCGAGGCGCTGCCGCCGGGCGCCCCGAGCGCGGCCTCCACCAGGTCACCGATGAAGCCTTTGTGGCGGCGGAGGTCGGCGGGGCAGGGCAGCCCGAGGCTGTCGCAGAGGGCGCCCACCGTCGCGCCGGCCAAGGCGTCGGCGCGGTCGATGAGCGCGGCCTCGGTGGCGGGCGGTGGGAGCGAGCGCATGGCGTCGGACTATCGCGGCGCGGGGTCCGCACGCGACGGCGCCCGCGGGCTGGCCGCGGGCGCTCGGGGTGGGGTCACAGCCGGCCGCTTCAGGGGCCCTCGGGCGCCATCCACTCGAAGCTGGCCAGGTACTCGAAGACCTCGGTGTAGGGCGCGCCCTTCTCCATGGTCTCGCAGTCCACGCCGCTCATCTCCCAGGTCTCGATGATGTGCATGTCGAACGAGGTGTCGGAGGTGTGCCAGCCGTCGGCCTCGACCGTGTGCACCAGCTCGCAGTCCCCGCCCTCCATCGGCGAGAGGCGGAAGCCGTCCGCGATCAGGCTGTTGAGGTCGGTGAGGATGGGGGCCGTGCCGAACAGGTAGGCGAAGCCGTCAATCTCGGGGGCGAGCACCACCTCGCGGTGGCCGGGTTGGATGGGGAAGTCGGCGGTGGGCTGCGCCATCACGTCGCCGTACTGCATCCAGTAGGACCCAGCGGGCAGGTTGGCGCGCTGCCAGCCCAGGGGGGGCTCGAAGCCCGGCATGCCCGGGTACTCGGAGGGCTCATCCGCCACGTCTCCGGAGCCGATCTCGGGGTCGGGGACGAGGCCCTCGCCGGGCCCCCCACCTGTGGAGCCATCGACCGTGTCGTCCTTGGAAGGCGTCTCGAAGGAGAACCCGTCCTGTGAATCCGCTGCGTCGTCCTCGAACTGGATGGTGCTCGGCCCGTCCTCCATCGACGGGTCCGCGTAGTCCTGCGAGCAGGCGACGGAGAGGGCGAGGGCGGGGAGGGTGGCGATGAAGCGGTACATGGGGGGCTCCCTTTGGGTGGTTGGCTTCCGCAGGCTGTCCGGCGCTCGTCCGGGCATGCAGGGGTACGGAATTCGGAGCCGTCGACATTCGGGGTCGGGGCCAGATTTCCTGAGAAACTGAGGAGACCGTCGCGAGAAGTGTCC
>JBDQIL010000474.1:0-4617 GCA_040264415.1 Myxococcota bacterium | reverse complement strand
GGAGCTACCCCGGTGAAGGGGGCGGGCGCCCTGCGCCGCCAACCCCCCGGCGTCGCACGCCGCCCCGGGCCTGCGGGGGAGCGGGCGGTCCGCGCCGCGCCTGCCCCCTGGCAGCGGTCAGCCGAGTCCCGGCGCCCCGGAGGGTTAGACCGCTCCGGAATGACCGCAGACCCCGCCCCCCGCCGCAGCGGCCCGCCGCGCTGGCTCGAAGCCGCCGTGCTGATGCTCGTCTCGCTCGGCGCGGTGTCGTCGGCGCTGCTCACGCGCGGCCACATCATCGGCGACGGCGTCGACCTCTACGGCACCTTCTGGTTCTACTGGTGGATGGGCGAGGTGCTCACCGAGGGCCAGTCCGCCGGCTTCACCGACGTGATGTTCCACCCGCTGGGCAAAGACATCTTCGCCCACACCGGGTCGAACTACCTCGACGCGCTGGTGTCCTGGCCCTTCCAGAAGGTCTTCGGGTTTCCCCGCTACCAGCCCTGGTTCGTGGCCTTCTTGCTGGGCATGAACGCGCTGTGCTTCCGGCCCCTGGCCCGCGAGGTGCTCGGCGCCCGCGACCCGGGCGCGCCGGTGGGACGGCGCGGGCTGTCGTGGGCGGCCTTCGCGGCCACGGTGTTGTGGACCACCAACCCCTACACGCTCTTCGAGCTGATGACGGGCCGGCTGACCCAGGCCTTCTTGTGGTTCTTGCCGCTCGGCGTGGTGTGGTTCTTGCGCATCGGCCGCGACCCGGCCTGGCGGGGCCTGCGCGCGCCGATGCTGGCCGGGCTCTTCACGGCGCTTCAGGCCTGGACCTACTGGTTCATGGGCTTCTTCATGGCCTTCGGCTTCGCCACGCTCGCCCTGGTGGAGCTGGTGCGGGGGGCGACCCCCCGGCGTCGGCTGCTCGCCGGCTGGGGCGTCGCGGCCGCAGCCTGCCTGGCAGCGGTGGGGCCAGGCCTCTGGATGATGCTCGGCGCGTCGGGCGACGGCGCCGTGCCCGGGCTCTCCGACGCCGCCGCGCCCCTCTGGGAGGCGGTCTGGCAGAAGCCACCCCCGTTGGGCAACAACGTCGAGGCCACCCTGCACGGCGCCTACCTGATGGAGACCCGCGGGCAGCCGATGCTGGGGCACCTCACCTGGGGCGGTGGGCTCGTGCTGTTCGCCCTCTTCGGTCGCCAGCGGGGGCGGTGGCTCGGGCTCGCCGTGGTGCTGGGCGCGCTGTCGCTGGGCGCGGTCCTGCCGCTGGGCCCGGGCCGCGACATCATCCTCCCCCACTACATGCTGCTCTACCACATCCTGCCGTTCTTCGACCGCCTCTGGTTCCCGTACCGCATGTTGGTGATGGTCTTCCTCGCCCTGAGCCTGGGGATCGGCACGGTGGTGGCCCGGGCGACCCACGGGCCCGCCCGCCGGGCGCCGTGGGCGGTGGTGATGGGACTCCTCGCGCTCAATCTCGCAGAGCAGCACCGACACCTCGCGTGGCCCCTGCTGCACCGTGACCTCACGCCGCCGGCCGTCTACACCTGGATCGGCGACGAGGGCGGCGCGCTCATCGAGCTGCCGGTCGGCCTGGCTCGCATCTCGATCGCCTGGCAGGCTGTTCACGAGCAGCCCACCTTCGGCGGCATGGCCGAGAACGCGAGCATCTTCTGGCCCGAGGGCTACCGGCGGCGGCAGCAGAACACCTTCATCCGCGCGCTGCGCCAGGTCACCCGAGACCCCTCCGAGCCGCTGTCCTTCAACGGCAACGAGCGCCGCGCCTTGCAGGCGGAGGGCTTTCGGTGGGTGGTCCTCGACCGCCACCTGATGGACTCGGACCTGCACCGGTGGGCCTACGGTGGCCGAGGCCAGGGAGACCGAGAGGGCGCGCCCTTCCTCGCCCAGCAGCGCATCATCGACGCGCTCGGGCCGCCCGTGGCGGTCGACGGCGCCCTGGTGGTCTGGGACCTCTCGGGCGCGGGCGAGGCGCCTGTCGCCCTTCAGCCCACCGAAGCCGGCCTCACCACCCGCTCCTGGCCGACCGACGACATGCCGGCCTATGAAGCGCACCTGCGAGAGCTGGGCCGAATCCCGTAGCCGTCCGGCCCGATGACCTTGCCCCCCCCGGGCTTGCGAATAAGACGACTGCACACCCCGACCCCTGAGCGAGGTCCTGATGCCCAACGAAAGCCCCGACATCGAGGGGACCAGTCTCCCCAGCCAGCTGGACCTGCCGATCCTGGCCATTCGCAACACCGTGATCTTTCCGGTGCTGGCGTTCCCCATCAACGTCGGCCGCGACAAGTCGCTGGCCGCGGTCGAGCAGGCCCTCGAGGGCGACCAGTTGCTGGGCATCCTCGCTCAGAGAGACCCCAAGAACGAGGATCCCGACACCGACGAGCTCTACGGGACCGGCACCATCGTCAAGATCCTGAAGTCGGTGAAGATGCCGGGCAACAAGCTGTCCGTCATCATCCAGGGCCTCTCGCGCATGAAGCTGAAGGAGTGGTCGCACACCGACCCCCACCTCCACGCCACGGTCGATGTCTTCGAAGAGCCCGCTGAGCACGATCCCGAGCTCGACTCGAAGATGGGCGAGCTGCGCGAGCTCGCGCAGCGCATCATCGACCTCTCGCCGCAGATCCCCTCCGAGGCGAGCTTCCTGGTTCGCAGCATCGACAACCCGGGCGTGCTGGCCGACATCGTCGCCAGCAACCTGGGCATCGGGGTGGAAGAGAAGCAGGATCTGCTCGACACCTTCGACACCTCGACCCGCATGGACAAGGTGATCACGCTGCTCAACAAGGAGATCCAGGTCCTTGAGCTGAGCAACAAGATCCAGTCCGAGGTCAAGGGGGAGATGGACAAGGCGCAGCGCGAGTACTTCCTGCGCGAGCAGCTCAAGGCCATCCAGAAGGAGCTCGGCGAGACCGACGACCGACAGGAGGAGTTCGAAGAGCTCAAGCGCAAGATCAAGCAGGCGCGCATGCCCAAGGAGGTCGAGAAGGCCGCCTTCAAAGAGCTCAAGCGCATGTCCCGCATGAGCCCTGGCGCCGCCGAGTACACGGTCAGCCGCACCTACATCGACTGGCTGCATGAGCTGCCCTGGGACAAGACCACCCAGGACAACCTCGACATCGCCCGCGCTGCCGAGATCCTCGACGAGGACCACTACGGCCTCGAGAAGGTGAAGAAGCGGATCGTTGAGTACCTCGCCGTGCGCAAGCTCAAGAACGACATGAAGGGCCCCATCATCTGCATGGTGGGCCCGCCGGGCGTCGGCAAGACCTCGCTGGCCAAGTCGGTGAGCCGCGCGCTGGGTCGCCAGATGCACCGCATGAGCCTCGGCGGCGTCCGAGACGAGGCCGAGATCCGCGGCCACCGGCGCACCTACATCGGCTCGATGCCCGGCAAGGTCATCAAGGGCCTGAAGAAGGCTGGGTCGAACAACCCCGTCTTCGTGCTCGATGAGATCGACAAGCTGGGCAATGACTACCGGGGCGACCCCGCGTCGGCGCTGCTCGAGGTCCTCGACCCCGAACAGAACGACACCTTCGTCGATCACTACCTCGACGTGCCCTTCGACCTGTCGGGGGTGCTCTTCATCGCCACCGCCAACCAGATCCACCCGATCCCGGCCCCGCTCCGCGACCGCATGGAGATCATCGAGATCCCTGGGTACACGATGGAGGACAAGGTCAAGATCTGCAACGCCTACATCCTCCCTGAGCAGCTCGGAGAGCACGGCCTGACCGACGGCCATGTCGAGGTCACCGAGGAGGGCATCCGCTTCCTCATCGAGTCCTACACCCGAGAGGCTGGCGTGCGGTCGCTCAAGCGCGAGGTCGCGGGCCTGATGCGGTGGGTGGCCAAGGAGGTCGCGAGCGACAACCTGTCCGACAAGGTGGTGATCGACGCGGCGAAGGTCGAAGAGATTCGCGGCCCCATCAAGTTCTTCAACGAGGTAGCGCAGCGCACCAGCGTGCCGGGTGTGGCCACCGGCCTCGCCTGGACCGCCGCCGGCGGCGACATCCTGTTCATCGAAGCCACCAAGATGCGCGGCAAGGGGCAGATGAAGCTCACCGGCTCGCTGGGTGACGTGATGAAGGAGTCGGTGGGCGTCGCGGCTAGCTACGTGCGCTCCGCCGCCCGTGACCTGGGCATCGACGACCGCGACTTCGACAAGACCGACATCCACGTGCACGTGCCCTCGGGCTCGATCCCGAAAGACGGCCCCTCGGCTGGCGTCACCATGCTCACCGCCATCGTGTCGCTGCTCACGGGCCTCACGGTAGACCATGAGCTGGCCATGACCGGCGAGGCCACCCTGCGCGGCGCCGTGCTGCCAGTGGGCGGCATCAAGGAGAAGGTGCTCGCTGCCCACCGGGCCGGCTGCAAGCGGGTCTGCTTGCCCGCGCGCAACGAGAAGGACATGCCCGACGTGCCCGACGAGATCAAAGAGGAGCTCGAGTTCTTCTTCTGCGCGCGCATGGAGGAGGTGCTCGAGATCGCGCTGGGCAAGGAGGCCCTCGAGGCCAACCGGGCGGTGCTCGAGGCCAAGCTCGTGGCCCGCGAGGCAGAAGAGAAGTCGGCCGCCGAAGCCGAGGCCACCCCCACGGCGTCTCTGGTCTGAGCGCGTCCGCGGTCTGATGT
>JBDQIL010000473.1:0-4632 GCA_040264415.1 Myxococcota bacterium | reverse complement strand
GTCTTACGGATACCCATGGGTTCCTCCCTTTTCGGAGCGGTAACCCGACCACGGGCCGAGCCCACCGGTCCGCGCAATCGACCGCCGACCCCTCTCCCCCCTGCTACCCTCGGCCGCGCCCCGGAGGTCGTCCTGCTCCCGTTCTTGCTCACCTGTGCGTCGGTGTTCGCTGCCGTGGTGCCGATGGTGGGGTTCCTGTCGGTGGGGTGGTGGCTCGATCGCTACGACCGAGAGCCGGCCTGGACGGTGCTGCTCACCTTCGCCTGGGGGGCCCTCATCGCGACCACGTTGTCGCTCGTGGGCAACACGACCCTCGACCTGATCCTGCACGCCGTCGCTGGGCCACAGCTCGCCGGCCAGATCACCCCCGTGGTGGTCGCCCCGTTGGTCGAGGAGCCCACCAAGGCGGCTGTGCTGCTCTTGGTGCTCCAGTCGCGCCGATTCGACAACGCCACAGACGGCTTCGTCTACGGGGCCGCCACCGGGCTCGGCTTCGGGATGACCGAGAACCTGCTGTACTTCGTGACGGCGGCCAAGGCGGCCGAGTGGGCGCCCCTCGAGGGCACGCTCGCCTGGCTCACGACCGTCGCAGCGCGGACCTTCTTCAGCGCGGTGATGCACGCGGCCGCGAGCTCTCTGGTGGGGGCGGCCTTGGGCGCCGTCCGCTTTCGGCCGGCCTGGACCCGCCTACCGGCGGCGGCCGTCGGCTTGGCGGCCGCCGTCGCCATGCACGCCACCTGGAACGGACTGCTGACCGCCGCGAGCGCGTTCGATCAGCCCTCGCTCGTCGCCGCCAACTTCGCGCTGTTCCCAGTGGAGCTCGCGGGTGTGTTCGCGCTGTTCCAGGCCTGCTTGTGGGGGGAGCGACGCACCCTGAGGCGGGAGCTCCTGGCCGAGGCCCGCGACGAGGGGACCCTCCCCGAGGCGGCCGCGCGGGCGGTCGCGAGCTACCGCCGACGCAGCCTCGGTCGGGTTGGGCCGGCGGGGGTCCACCAGCGCTCCTGGGTGCGCGCCGCGACCACGGTCGGCTTCAGGCGAGCGCAGCTTCGGCGCGCCCGCGGCCCCGACCACGACCTGTGCCTTCGAGATCTGGAGCGGGAGCGCGGCGCTCTGCGCGCCATGCAAGCGCAGCCCACGTCGACCCCGCCGGCGGTCACTGAGGCGTCGGCGGGACCGGCGCGGGCAACGCCTGCGCCGTCGTAGCGGCCTCCTCGAGCCAGGTGTGCACCGACCAGGTGGCCGACAGCCCCTCGTGGTCGCGGGCGAGCACGTAGAGCATGTTCGAGCCTGGCTCGAGGGTGGGATCGGCCGTGAACGGGATCGACACCGTCTCCGGCTGCCCCCCCCGGTAGAAGACCTTCTCGTCGCCGTGGAAGATCATGACGTCGCGGATGCCGCGGTCGTCGGTGATGAGGCCGCTGATCACGGCGGCCGGTGACGCCGCCCGGAGCTCGGGCGCGCGAGTCACCGCGATCTCGGGCGGCGTGCGGGTGTGACCCGCGAGCGGCTGTCCGGGCGTCAGCCGCAGCGCCTCGGTCAGATGGAAGTAGTCGTAGAAGCCGCCGCGCTGCACCGTGGCGTGGTCGAAGCGCTCGTTGTCACCCACCTGCAGCTCGAGCCGCCAGTCTGCGTCGGGCTGTTGTGGGATCGCCCGGAGCTCGAAGGCGAAGCGCCCGGTCGCGCTCTCGCCTGGCTCGAGCACCGGATCGCAGCCCGCCTCGTCGAGGTCGTCGCAGGGGGTGCCGTCGGCGAGCCGAGGGGTCCCGAGCCGCAGGCGGCCCTTGCGCAGATCGAGCGCCTTGCGCGACTCGCTGCGCAGCCGCGCGTAGGCCGAGCGCGCTTGGCCGCCGCCGATGTTGGTCACGGTGACCTCGAGCTCGACCACTTCGCCCACCTCCGGGCGGCCGTCGCCGTCCCCGCTGCTCTGACCCGAGCCGTCGTCCACGACCTGCATTGCGTACGAGAAGCGGGGGAGCGGGTCGCCGACGGTCTGCGCCAGCGCCTCACTCGCGCCCAACACGTCGCCGTCTGCGTCGCGAAACCGAATGGTGACCGGGGCGATCTCCGCGCCGTAGCCGGCCTGCAGGGCCACCCGCTGCTCATAGCGGAGCGTCTCTCCTGGCTCGATCCGACCGAAGAAGAACTCGCGGTGGTTGAGCCACGGGTTGTCGCTCTCGGTCACCGCGGTGATCTGGTGGAGCGGCTCGGCGCCGTCGTTGGTGAGCTCGATGGCCACCATCTCTTCTTCGCCGGCGCGCAGCACTCCGTCGTCGCCCAGATCGAGGCGCGCTCGCAGCGCAGGCGCTTCGCGCCGGGCCCAGCCCTCCTCCCAGTCGAGATCGATCTGCGCGAACGCGGCCTCGATCGCCCGCGCCTGCTGGCGCTGGGTGCGATCGACCACCGGCGCGGCTGCCCGCAGCACGTCAGCCCGGCGCGCGGCCCGGGCGGTGAGCAAGACCTCGCGGGCGAAGCCCACCTCCCAGTCGTTGCTCACCACCTCGCGTGCGTCATCGTCGAGATCGGGCTTGAGGTAGCGCACCCGGAACGCCGCGCCGGCTCCTGGGGCCCCATCGCCGTCGTCGAGGTGACGCTCGAGGCTGGCCTCCCGGTCGACCCACTCCCTCCAGAAGAGCGTCACGACCGGCTTGCTCGCACCCTCCGCTGGCCGCACGATGGTGGGCTCGAGGGCGATGTCGGGGGGGATCCCCACGCTCTGGATGCTGTGGTCGCCGGGGGTCAGGTACTTGGCCACCGTGAGCTTGAGCGAGCTGTCGTCGCGGTTCTCGTAGAGGTGCTGGACCGAGCCCTTACCGAAGGACCGCTCACCGATGATCACCGCGCGCTCTTGGTTTCGCAGCGCCCCCGCCACGATCTCCGAGGCGCTCGCGCTGCTGGCGTTCACCAGCACCGCGATGGGGTAGTCGGGCTCGGTCCCGGGGCGGGTCGCGCGCTGCTCGTCTCGCCGCCGGCTCGCGCCCTCGACCGTCGACACGATGACCCCATCGTCGAGGAATCGGTTCGAGATCTCGTAGGCCTGCTGGAGGAAGCCGCCCGGGTTGCCCCGGAGGTCGAGCACCAGCCCCTGGAGGCCGTCAGGGGCGTCTCGCTTGAAGGCCGCGAGCAGCTCGTCGAGCTGGCTGGAGGCGTTGCGGTTGAAGGAGGAGATCCGCACGTAGCCCACGTCACCATCGAGCAGCTCGCCCTCGACCCGGTCCACCGGGATGGTGCCGCGGATGATGGTGAAGCGCTTCGGCTTGGCGAGCGTCTCGCGGGTGACGAGGATGTTGACCGGCGTGCCCACCTCACCCCGCAGCCGCTCCACCGCGTCTCCGAGGTCCATGTTGATGGTGGACTCGTCTTCGATCCGGATGATCTGGTCGCCTGCCTTCAGGCCGGCTTCGTAGGCGGGGCTCCCGTCGAGGGGCTCCTGCACCGTCAGCCGCCCGTCCCGGGTGGTGATCTGAATGCCGAGCCCGCCGAACTCGCCCTGGTTGCCCGTCTTCATGTCGCGCGCGGCCTCGGGGGGCAGCAGCAGGGAGTGCGGGTCGAGGACGGACAGCGCGCCGTTGATGAGCGCATACTCGACGTCTGGTCGGTCCACCTCGTCGGAGAGGTGGGCGTCGAGCACCTTGGCCACCCGACGCAGCTCCCGGTTGAGGTCGTCGAAGCCGTCGATGGGCTCGACGAGCAGAACCGTCGTGTAGGACCCGACCGAGACCTGGAGGCGGCGGCCCCGCGGCTCTCGCTGGAACATCACCTCGTTGACCTGCCGCTCGACCCGGTCGAGCGACGCCTGGAACATCGCCTCGGTGTCGAGCCGGTCCTTCTCTACGTAGCGCTGCTCGACATAGTAGAAGCTGCGCTCGAGCAGCTCGAGGGCGCCGAGGTCGTGGGAGTCGCTGAGGCCGAGGCCGTGGACCGCGTCGGCGATCCGGCGCTGCGCGATCTCGGCGTGGTGGTCGCCTCCGCCGCGCCCCTCGGCGAGGTGGTAGCCCGACATGGCCGCTGGGAGCGAGAGGCCGAGCAGCGCGAGGTGCTTCACCATCCGGGCCATCCTGTCTCCGCCGGGTTCTGTGGCGACCATACGGTCCGCTGGCTGGGGGCGTCAACGAACCAGCCATCGGCCGGACCCGCCACGCCTGCTATTCATTCCGTACCCGAACGCGAGGCCCGCGCTCGCCGCCGCGTTGACGGGTCGCCGACCGCCCGGTAGGTACGCCGCTCTTTCGCGAGCCCGTCATGGCCCTGAAGATCACCTGCCCCCACTGCCGCGCACCGACCAAGCTCGGCGAGCCCTTCCCCCAACCGGGGACGGAGCTGCAGTGCCTCGGCTGTGGGCGCGCGCTCGCCATCAGCTACCCCGCCGGCATGGTGGGCAAGCTGCGAAAGCGCGGCGTGCGCTTCCAGGGTGACCCGCCGGCTCCCGCGCCGGCTCCCGCGCCGGCTCCCGCCAGCGCGCCCGCGGCACCGGCAGCCCGCGCGCAGCCGGGGGCGGCTCGGGCGGGGCCGCGCGGGCTGCCGGAGCCGCGGGCGCGCTGGCGGGAGCCGGCGCGGGAGCCGGCGCGGGAGCCGGCGGGTCACCCTGGAAGCGCACGCCGCGCTTGCGCCGCTGGCCCACCATGCCGGCGGGGT
>JBDQIL010000472.1:0-4633 GCA_040264415.1 Myxococcota bacterium | reverse complement strand
TCGCGGAGGCGCTCGGCTGCGTCGGGTGACAGCGGCTCGGCGGCGGCAGCGACGCTGCCCCAGGCCAGGGTGAGGGCGAGCAGGGCGGGGCGGGCGACTCGTCGGGCGGGCGACATGGGACCTCCTGGGCCTCTGGGGGGCCCCCTGAGTCTCTCACAGGTGGAGCGATATTCAGCCACAAAAGCCATGATCTCGACATCTCGTGACGACCGTCCGGCGGCCGAGGAGCGCTCTCGAGCCGCGACCGGCGCTGCCTGCCGCTGGGCAGGCTGCCGAAGCGCGTCCGCTCAGCGGCGGGCCCGCCCCACCTGGATACGGTGCCCGAGTCCAGGAGCCCGCTGTGCGCCGCCGCGTCCCCGTCCCCCGATCCCAGACCGCACCGCCGGCTGGGTCCGTCGCGTGAGCGGGGCGACGCTGCTCCTGATCGCCCACTGGGTGATCATCGCGGCCGTCACTGCGCGGGTGGTCACGCGCCGGCCGCCCCAGGCGGTGCCGGTCGCGGTGGCCTGGCTGGCCCTGGTCTTCAGCCTCCCCATCTTGGGCGCGATGCTCTACCTCGCCCTCGGCGAGAAGCGTCTGGGTGGGCTCCGCTCGTCGCAGCGGCTGCACGACCACGCGACCATGCGCGCCTGGTTGGCCCGCGAGGTGAAGGGGGTCCCGCTCGATCCCGAGCGCGCCCCCGCCTGCGCGTCGCTCGCCCTGCGCCTGCTCGGGCAGCCGATGACCACCGGCAACCAGGCCCACCTCCTGTCGTCGGCCCGCGACTTCTTCGACGAGCTCGTCGGCGCCCTCGACGCCGCCGAGCGCACCTGTGAGCTCACCTTCTACATCTGGGAGTCGGGCGGCCGGGTCGACGACGTGGCAGACGCCCTCGCCCGCGCCGCGGCCCGCGGCGTGCGCTGCCGCCTGCTGCTCGACGCCATCGGCAGCAAGTCCTTCCTGGCCAGCGCCGAGGCCGCGCGCCTGGCGAGAGCCGGCGTCGCGATCCGCTCCGCCCTCACCACAGGGCCCCTCCGCTCGCTCGAGCTCCGCCTCGACCTGCGCAACCACCGAAAGCTGGTCGTCGTAGACGACCGGGTCGCCTACATCGGCAGCCAGAACCTCGCTGACCCGCGCTCGTTCAAGCAGGACGCCGGCGTGGGCCAGTGGGTCGATGCCATGGCCCGCCTGGCCGGTCCCGTGGTGGCGCCGCTGCTCGCGGTCTTCGAGCTCGACTGGGCCGCCGAAGGGGGCGAGCCCTTCACGGCGCCGGTGCCGTCGGGCGAGTCTCCGGGCCACGTTCGGATGCAGGTCGTACCGTCGGGCCCGGCGGTGGCCCCCGAGGCCATCCACCAGTTGCTGCTGACCGCGCTGTATGCGGCCCGCCGCTCGGTGGTGCTCACCACCCCCTACTTTGTTCCGAGCGACGCCCTCTTCACGGCGCTCCTGTCGGCGGCGACCCGGGGCGTGGCCGTCCGCCTGGTGGTGCCCGCGCGCAACGACTCGCTGTTGGCCGAGTTCGCCGGCAGCGCCCTGTACGAAGCCCTGCTGTCGGCCGGCGTCCGCATCCACCTCTACGAGGGCGGCTTGCTCCACTGCAAGAGCCTCGTCATCGACGACCACCTGAGCGTCTTCGGCTCGGTCAACCTCGACATGCGCAGCCTGTGGCTGGACTTCGAGCTCTCGGTGTTCGTCTACGACGACGCCTTCGCGGCCGATCTGGGCGCCCTGCAGGCCCGCTACATCGACGAGGCGGTGGACCTCACGCCGTCCGGCTGGGCGGCCCGGCCGCGCTGGCGACGCGCGGTGGAGGGCGGCCTGCGCCTGTTCGGCCCGCTCTTGTGATGTGGCAGTCCGACCCGGGAGCGGTCACCCTCCGTCGGCCGCCCACACCAGGCGGTAGTCCTGCTCGCCCCGATTCGGCACGCTGAAGGTGAGCGACCAGGTGCCCGTGTCTGCGGCATAGTCGGCCTGCCAGTGGTCGCCGCCCCGCACCTCGCCGGGAACGGTCTCCCAGCCGGCGCCTCCCTGCTGCTCGAGGGTCCAGCCGTCGGGCCGCACCAGGCCGTGCACCGTGACCGGCACGAAGCCCAGCCCACCGGTCAGCGTGAAGGCGGCCGCCAGGGGGCCTTCAGCCGCCTGCACCTCCACCGGGAGCGTCGAGACGAGCGCGCCCGTCTCGACCGCGGCGTTCACGTCGCCTCCGGCCGCGAGGTGCACCATCAGGTCGGTGGGGCCGAACGTGTCAGCAGACAGCGCGAGCAGGTGGTCGCTCTCGCCGTAGTAGACGCTCGCGTCGGCGGGGGGCACCACATACTCGACCGTCGCCTCGACCGTGCTGCCGGCCGGGATGAAGCGGGCGCGGCCTTCACAGGGCGCGCCGCACCAGGCCGAGTCGGCCTCGTCGGGCAGGCCCAGCTCGAAGGCCAGCTGGGAGTGGCCGTTGCGCGTGCGGTGGATGTTGATGTGGGGCGTGGTGAGCGGCGTGCCCCCGATGTCGGCCTCGAAGCGCCGCACGATGAAGCCCACATCGGCGTAGTGCTCCGGCAGGCTGTCCCAGTCGCGGGCGTTGTCGGTGAGCATCACCCACGGGGCGGACCCGGTCAGCGCGATGCCGCGCCACGCGTCGCCCGCGTACCCGGTGGCCCCATGGTCGGGCACCGGCTCGTCCCATGTGACCCCCGCCGCGTCGCCGTAGGCCGCGCGCGAGAACAGGTTGTCGCCGTAGCGATCGGCGGCCACCTGGAAGAAGGCCAGCCGGTCGTAGGTGACGTCCTCCAAGAAGGTGTAGCGGAGCTGGTACCAGGTGCGCACGAGGTCGTCGGTGGCGCCCATCTGCACTCGAATCTCGGCCTGGATGCGCCCGTCGGTGCTCACGCCCGCGTAGGTGACGTCGGTGCGGTTCGGCCCGGGGGAGGTGGGCCAGGTGCGCACCCGAGACAGGCGGCGCAGCGTGCTCGGCTCGGCCGCCGTGCGGTAGCGCAGAAAGTCCGCCCCGCCCACGTTGCCGGTCCACCACCACTTTCGGTCGGCCTGCACGAGCAGGGGCCGCACGTCGTCGACCATGGCGCGCTGCAGGGTCACGTCGGGGTCGTAGGTGATGCTCTCACCGAAGCAGCCCAGCGCAGACTCGTCCCAGCGTCCGCCCGCGTCGCTCCACCCCACCAGGCTGAGCTGGGCGTGCGAGGCCGCGTAGGCGTGGCCCCAGCGCGACGAGGCCATCGTCAGCTCGAAGGTGGTGTCGGCCGAGAAGGTGGGCTGCGCGTAGAGGTGGTACCAGGTCGACCCGTGCCAGTTCTTGCTCACCTGGAGCGGCACGCCCAGGGGCCCGCCGCCGTCGGCCCGCAGAGTCGGCGCGCCGCCCGTGATGTACCAGCTCAGCCGGTCTGAACCATGGAAGGCCAGGGGCACCGAGACGGCCTCGCCGCCGGCGGTCTGCACGTCGATGCGGTGGCGGCCGTACCAGTTGTGGTAGATTGGGTCGTCGAAGTCGGCCCAGCGGGGCGCGCCGGTGTCTTGCAGGGGGCGCAGGTCGAGTCGAAAGGCGCCCAACGTCTCGTCCCACGCTGCAGCGTCGGTGGAGTCGACCACCAGCCCGTCTTCGTCGAGCAGCGTGCTGGTGACGGTCGCGGCGGCGGTCGGGTCGGCGTAGAGCGCCCGCTCGGCCGTCCCCAGCGCGCCCAGCGGCGCCACCAGCAGCGACACCGAGGGGGCGCCCACGCGCTCGGCCACCACGGCGCCGTCGTCGTCCACCGACAGGGTGGTCGTGGCGCCCGACCGGTCGGAGACGGCGAAGAGCCAGCCTTGCCCGCCCGCGCCGGTGCGCGTGAGCGCGCGGCCCTCGACCAGCCAGGTGGTCGTGTCGAGGCCGGCCAGCGCGTCGCCGCCGAGCACCACGCGGGGCTGGGACGCGGCCGCCGAGTCGCCGGCCAGCGCGTGCGTGAAGACCACATGGCGCGGCATGGCGGCCACCGTCACGGCGCCCTCGAGCGCCGGGTCGGCGGCGTAGCCCACGGTGGGGATCTGCACGCGGTTCATCGTGTGGCCCGCGTCGATGACCTGGGCGCGGTCGACCGAGGTGGGCAGGGATCCCTGGAAGGACGTGGCCACGACGCCCTCCGCGGGGTCGCCGGCCTCGAAGCGCAGCGCCGCTGCGGGGAGCGCTTCGAGGTCGGCGTTGTCGCGCAGGAGCGCCTCGCGGGCGGTCCAGCCGTCGGTGAGGGCGCCGAGGTGCAGCAGGGCGCCGGTCTCCTCGTCCATCACCAGGCCGTAGTGACCGGTGAGCACGTGCATCTCGTGCTCGACGGCCGGCCAGGTCTCGACCGGTCGGTGGTTGCCGGGCCAGTACCAATAGGCGTAGTCGCCCACGCCCACGGTGGGCGCGGTGGGCGCGGCGGCGCAGGCGGGGTGGGCGTCGTCCCACGCGGTGGTTCAGGCGTCGAGGTCGTCGTCGCAGGCGACCGGCAGGGTGCAGGGGTCGCCGTCGTCTTCGGGCTCGGGGGCCGCGCCGGCCACACACCCGCCGTCTTCGTCGCAGGTCTCGACGCCGTTGCACCAGGCGCCGTCGTCGCAGTCGCACGGATCGGCGCCGTCGCTGCCGTCGGCGGTGCCGTCGGGGGCGGCGCTGTCGGCGCCGGCGCTGGGGGTCGCGCTG
>JBDQIL010000471.1:0-4635 GCA_040264415.1 Myxococcota bacterium | reverse complement strand
GACTGCCCGCTGACGCTGGCTCAAGACGACTGCAGGGGGCTTCGGACCGCGCATGTCTCCTCCGATCCGGAGGAGGTACTACGTCCGGTCCTGATGCGCTAGCTACTTTCGGGGTCGGCAATCCCGATCTGATGAACTAGGGCCGCTCCGAGGCTGGCGGCGCATCGAGCGATAACCAAGCCCCCCTGGCCTGGCCCCTGGCCCCAGCGGCCACCACACGAGCGCCGGCGAGGCGGTCAGTCGGCCGGCCCGTCGGCTCGACGCGCGCGCCCGGCGCGCGAGAAGGCGCGCGTGGTCCAGAAGGACCGGAAGACGAGGTCCCACAGGGGGCTCGACAAGCCGAATTGGCTGTTGGCGGTGCGGAAGTGGTGCTCGAGGTGGAAGCGCCGCATGAACTTGCCGAAGCGCGACTTGGGCACCGCGTGGTGCGTGTAGTAGTGCATCCAGTCGTAGCCGAGGTATCCGGTGAAGGTGCCGGCGAGCAGCGCGGTCCACCAGGGGCCGAAGGCCGACCAGTAGGCGAGGGCCACGCCGACGGCGATCGGCCACGAGAGGATGGGCGGCGCCACCAGCCGCCCCGGGTCGTCGGGGAACTCGTGGTGGTAGCCGTGCAGCATGTACTGCACCTCGCGCACGGCGCCGTTTCGGGCGGGCGGCAGGTGGAAGAGCCAGCGGTGCAGCGCGTACTCCACCAGGGTCCACAGCAGCGCGCCGGCCAGCCAGGCCCCGAACACCGCGCCCGTGCCCAGGTCGGGCCGCGACAGCGCGTCGCGCAGGCAGAGCACGATGAGGGGGAGGAACCAGACGCCGGGCATGACCCAGTGCGAGGTGCCAAACACCCGCTCGAGGAAGGTGTTCTCGAGCACCTGAAAGCCGCGCGACCGAGACCGGTAGGCGGCCGGCGGCCGATCTTGGATGCCCTGCCAGTCAGCGACAGCCTGCTTCCACTCGTCAGTGGTGTTCATCAGCGACCCCATGGGCCCTCCGCGTGGGTCTTCGGGGGACCGCTATACCGCCGAGGGGGCATCCGGCGAGTCTGGCGACCCCAGGGCCGCCGACACCTGCGCCACGACATGGGCGCGGTTTCTCAGCGACAACCAGCCCAGCACCGCGATGAGCAGCACCGACGTGGGCACCGCGAGGCCCAGCAGACCCACCGGGGCGGCGGCGCCCTCTGTGGCCATGCCCAAGAGCACGACCACGTTGACCGGCACCACCAGTGCGGTCACGGCGGCGGGGAGGTACCAGGTGAGCGGGTGCACCGCGGCCTCGCCCACCAGCCGGCAGCCGCCCCGCTCGACGGAGAGCTCGCCGCGGAGCTCCGCGATCAGGTTTCGCCCTGCATCGCGGGTGACGAACACGCCCACCGCGCGGCCGCGACGGCTGAGCTTGACGAGCACGTCTCGGCGCGAGGCGAAGGCGCCGTCTCCCCGGCGATGCAGCGCACGCAGGCGGTCTTGAGCCTGGTCGAGCGAGAGCGACGAGCGGAGCTCGACCGGGACGACGCGGGTGGGCAGCGGCATGCCGGGGGCGTAATTCGCCGGCCCCTGTCGCTCGGGGCCCGAGACGCGGCGGCGGCCGCTCAGATTGGCTACGGGCCGCAGATGGAGTCCCCGACGCACCACCTCATCGCCCCTGCCGTGCTCACCCTGCTGCTCGGGGCCGGCTGCAGCACCACGGCCCAGTCGGACGGGGGCGGCGGCCCCACCCCGGCCGATGGCGCCGACGGAGCCGACGGCGCGGACGGAGCCGATGGCACAGACGGCGCCGACGGCGCCGACGGCGCGGACGGCGCCGATGGCACCGATGGGACCGACGGCGACTCGGCGCAGCCCGACACCGCCATCCAGGCGATCCAGCGCGGCGAGGTCGCCTCGGGAACGACCGTGCAGGTGGAAGACGTGGTGGTGACCGGTGTGGTGGCGAGCGGCGTTGGCTTCTTCGTGCAAGAGGCCGAGGGCGGCGCCTACAGCGGGCTGTGGGTCTACACCGGCGAGGGCGCCGACCTGCCCGCCGCGGGCGACACCGTCTCGCTCTCGGGGCGCGTGGTGGAGTACGCGGGCGACGGCACCTGGCTCGGCTCCGTGACCGAGCTCGACGTCACCCGGGGGGACGTCTCGGTCACGGCCTCGATCGGCGCCGAGGTGGCGGCGGCCGACATCGCGGCCGCCAGCTTCGCCGACCCCGCGGCCATCGAGCCCTACGAAGGGGTGCTGGTCACGCTCACCGCACCCACCGTGACCCGCGGCGGGGACGGCGACTGGGCGCTCGACGACGACGCGCGGGTCCGCGACCGCATCTTCCCCATCGGCGTGGCCCGCACCACCGACCGCTTCGACGCGGTGACCGGCATCGTAGACGAGGGGCGCGACGGCATGCGGCTGCTCCCGCGGCGCGACCTCGACCTGGTGGGCTACGCCACCGACATCATCGGGATCGACGCCGCGCCGGTCGGCAGCCTCATCGTCACCGAGCTGATGGTCGATCCCGGCATCGAGTGCACCGACGCCGACGACGAGTACATCGAGCTGCTCAACACCGGCGCGAGCACCCTCGACCTGAACGGGCTCACGGTCACCTTCGGCGCGTCGTCCACCGTGGTGAGGGTCGAGACCCTGCTCGGCGGCGGGGGCCGCCTGCTGGCGGTCCGCCAGTCGCCCTCTCCCTGCTACGGCCACGTCGGCGATCTCACCCTGACCCTGCCCCTGCCCAACGCCGGCGGCGGCTTCCACCTGACCCGGCCCGACGGCGTCGACCTCGACGCCGTCGATCTGACCGGCTGGAGCTTCACCTCCGGCGCGGCCATCCAGCTCGAAGCCAGCCACGAGAGCGCCGCCGACAACAACCTTCAGCGCCACTGGTGCGACGCCCGCACCGCGCTGGCCACCGACTTCGGCACGCCGGGCCAGCCCAACGAGGCCTGCCCCTAGCCCACGGGCCCGCGGCAGCCCCCGCCCGGGGTCAGACCCGGGCCACCCGCGCCGCGTACAGGGCCCGACCGTCGGCCAGCGCGGGGTCGTGGGGGCGGATGTGCGCGAGACGCTGCACGAAGGGCTCTTCGAGGTCGCGACCGGTCAGGCCCGCGTGCAGGTGCAGGGCCCGGTGGGCGTAGCGCAGGATCTGCACCGGCTCGACCCGGCCCGGCTCGTCGAAGAACCAGCCGCAGCTGGTGAACATCATCAGCGCGTGGCGCTGGAGCTCGAGCAGGTCTCGCAGGCGCCGGGTCTCGGCGTGGTCGGCCCAGCCGGCGGGCAGGGGGTCGTCGGGGTGGCGCCGCCCGGCCTCCTCCCCCAAGAGGTGGAAGACGTAGCGGTCGCGCAGCGCCCACAGATCGGCGCCCAGGCCCCGCGCCAGGCGCTCGCTGTCGTCGGCCACCGCGTCGCGCAGCCAGTTCAGGGCGTCGCGCAGGTGCACGCGCCACTCCTGGTCACCCGAGCGCGCGGGGTCGATGACGCAGCCGCAATTCTCCGACCAGCGCCCCACGCCGTGGGCGCAGCTCCAGCTCGACCCCTCGACCACCCGCGCGCGCCACCGCACCGGCCCGCGGGCCAGCTCGGCGGCGTAGTTGGTGAGCTCGACGTCGTCGTGGTCGAGCAGCGTCCGCACGCAGAAGGCCAGCGCCATCTCGCCGTAGCGGTGGTGGTGACCATAGCTCTCACCGTCCGTAGCGAAGTGCACGAAGTCGCGGTCGGCGCCCGCGAGCCGATGGGCCAGGGCCTCGCCGTCGTCGAGCCAGCCGCCGAAGGCGATGCCGTTGGCCGCGCCGCCGTCGTAGAAGAAGGCTGAGATGGAGCGGCCGCTGGGCAGGTCGATGCGGTACGGCCGGCCGGGGTCGACCGTGGCGTCGGGGGTGGGCGTGAAGGCGGCGGCGCCGGGCCCGCGCACGGCCGCACACTGCCGCGGCGCCAGGATGACGAAGGCCACGCCCTGCTCGGCCAACACCTCCAAGGTGGCGGTGTCGACGGCCGTCTCGGGGAGCCACATGCCCTCGGGGCGCCGCCCAAGGCGGTGGGTGAAGTCGGCCACGCCCCAGGCCACCTCCGTGCGCTGGTCACGCGGGTTGGCCAGGGGGAGGATGGCGTGGTGGTAGGCCTGCGCGAGGGCGTTGCCGTGGCCCAGCCGCAACAGGCTGTGGTGATCCGCGTCTACCAGCGACTGCACCACGTCGGGCGCGTGGCGCGTCATCCACCGCATCAGCGTGGGCCCGAAGTTGAAGCTCACGTGGTCGTAGGTGCGGCGCCGCTCGGCCACCCGTCCCTCTCCGTCGAGCACGCGGGCCGACGCGTTGGCGCGGTAGCACTCCGCCGTGATGCGCTGGTTCCAATCCTGAAACGGAGAGGCCGACGGCTGCGGGTGGATCTCGCCGGTCCACGGGTCTTCGCGAGGCGGCTGGTAGAAGTGGCCGTGGATGCAGATCCGGGGCACAGAGACCTCGCAGGAGGGCGGCGGAGCGCCGCAGGCTACCACGCGCACCCCGAGGTTGGCCCGGTGGTCGGGGGGTCGATACGGCGCCGCACCTGGAGGCGCCCATGGCCCTGCCCGCCCTCATCCGCCGCCGCGACGCCGACACCCACGCGGCGGCCCTGCCCGCCCCCACCCGGGCCGCCATCGCCGCGCTGCAGCGCGCGCTGCTGG
>JBDQIL010000470.1:0-4636 GCA_040264415.1 Myxococcota bacterium | reverse complement strand
GATCTCGACGTCGCCCACATCAGCCTGGGTGACCACGGCGTCGCCGAGGCCCTGGCGGCTCATCTGGTTGCCGTCGAGGATCGCGTCGGCGATGGCCGTCGTGAACAGGCGGATCGACTTGATGGCGTCGTCGTTGCCCGGGATCACGTGGGCGATGCCGTCGGGATCGCAGTTGGTGTCGCACAGCGCCACCACGGGGATGCCGAGCTTCTGGGCCTCGCGCACCGCGATGTGCTCGCGCTTCGGATCGATGACGAACATGAGCCCCGGGGGGGACTTCATCTTCTTGATACCGCCGAGGGAGCGGTCCATCTTCTCGATCTTGCGCGTGATGTCGAGGGCCTCCTTCTTGGTGAGGAGGTCGAGGCGGCCGTCGTCGCGGGCGCGCTCAAGGCCGACCAGGCGATCGATCGACTTCTTGACCGTCTGGAAGTTGGTCAGGGTGCCACCCAGCCAGCGGTTGTTGACGAAGTACATGCCAGAGCGCTCGGACTGCTCGGCGACGATCTCCTGAGCGGAGCGCTTCGTGCCGACGAACATCACCGTGCCGCCACGGGCGACGGTGGCGCTGATGAACCGCGTGGCCTCGATGAGGGACCGAGCGGTCTTCTGCAGGTCGATGATGTGGATCCCGTTGCGATCGCCGTAGATGTACGGCTTCATCTTGGGGTTCCACAGGCGGGTCTGGTGACCGAAGTGCACGCCGGCTTCAAGCAGGTCGCGCAGAGAGACGTTGGACATGGGGGGGCTCCGGGGGCCGTCAATGGCCCGTTCGGGTTGAGCGACCGCCGGCGGCCTCCCCCACCTGCACAGCTCAAGAGCTGACAGGCACCACCGGGGAGGACCGTGGGTCCGGCGTGAGAGTCTTCGCGGGATGCGAAGCAGCGGCGAAGTAGCCTGCGCCCCCGCTCGGGTCAACCGATGGGAGCGTGGCCGTGTGCTCGATCAGACCGTCTGGGCGGGCTCGGCGTCGGAGCCCGCGGAAGGCGGCGCAGAACCGGCAGGATCTTCCACCTTGTAGCAGCACTTCTTGAACTTCTGCTCGCTGCCGCAGGGGCAGGGGTCGTTGCGCTTGGTGCCATGCGCCAAGCCGAAGCGCTTGGCTTCGATGCCCTTCGACGGGCGGGACGGCTGCGGAGCCGCAGCTGGAGCCCGCGCGGCGGTCTGGGCTGCGAGCCGCTGCTGCACCTGCGCGAGCGTGAGCGGGGCCTCGCCCACCTGCGGCGCCGCAGCGCGGCCACCCGGCCGCTCCGGCGTGTCGCCTGCAGGGAGCTGAGCGGCGAGCTGGCGCGCGGCGTTCTTGGAGATGTCGGGGAGCTCCTGCTCTTCGTCGAGCTCCATCCGAAGCACCCGCGACACGACCGCCTCGTCGCGCATCGAGTTCATCATGCGGAACATGTCGGTGCCCTCGCGCTTGTACTCGAGCAGCGGGTTGCGCTGGCCGTAGCCGCGAAGGCCGATGCCGTCGCGCAGGCGGTCCATGGCGAGCAGGTGGTCCTTCCAGTGCTGGTCGGTGAACTGCAGCAGCAGCATGCGCTCGACCGAACGCAGCTGGTCGGTGCCGACCTCGGCCTCTTTGACCTCGTACAGGGCGATGGCCTCGTCCTCGAGGCGCCCGCGGATCTCCTCGTAGGCGAAGTCGCGGATCTCGTCGTCCGGCTCCTCCCATTCGATGCCGAAGATCCGGAGCATCCGCTCGCGAAGGCCCTCGATGTCCCAGGACTCGGGGTGCTTGCCCTCGATGATGCACTCGTCTTGGATGTCGTCCACGAGGTTGCCGATGGCCTCGACCACCATCTCGCGGATCTGCTCGCCCTGCAGCGCGCGTCGACGCATCTCGTAGACGGTCTTGCGCTGCAGGTTCATCACGTCGTCATACTCGAGCAGGTTCTTCCGAATGTTGAAGTTGTGCCCTTCGACCTTCTTCTGTGCGTTCTCGATGGACCGGTTGATCCAGCGGTGCTCGATGGCCTCGTCGTCTTCAAGGCCCATCTTCTCCATCCACCCGACCAGCTTGTCTCCCTGGAAGATGCGCAGGAGGTCGTCTTCGAGGGCCATGTAGAACCGGCTGGAGCCGGGGTCGCCCTGGCGGCCGGCCCGCCCGCGAAGCTGGTTGTCGATCCGCCGGGACTCGTGGCGCTCGGTGCCGATGATGTGCAGCCCGCCGGCGGCGAGGACCTCAGCCTTCTCGGCCTCGCACTGCGCCTTGAAGCGATCGAAGGCGGCGTCGTATTCGGCGCCGCTCTTGGTCCCCGCTTCTGCCGCGGCCATGGCCTCGGGGTCGCCGCCCAGCTTGATGTCGGTGCCGCGACCCGCCATGTTGGTGGAGATGGTCACCGCGCCCTTGTGCCCAGCTTGGGCCACGATCTGGGCCTCGTGCTCGTGGTTGCGGGCGTTCAGCACCTGATGCTCGATGCCGCGCTGCTGCAGCAACCGGCTGACGATCTCGGACTTCTCGACCGACACCGTGCCGACCAGGCTGGGCTGCCCGTTCGCGTGCACGTCTTCGATCTCGTCGAGGATGGCGCGGAACTTCTCGGCCTGGGTCTTGTAGACCACGTCGTCGTCGTCGCGGCGGATGACCGGCTTGTTGGTGGGCACCACCATGACGTCGAGGTTGTAGATCTTGAGGAACTCCTCCCGCTCGGTGTCGGCCGTACCGGTCATTCCGGCGAGCTTCTCGTAGAGGCGGAAGTAGTTCTGGAAGGTGATCGTGGCGTAGGTCTGCGACTCCTGATCGACGTTGACCTTCTCCTTCGCCTCGACCGCCTGGTGAAGGCCGTCGGACCACCGCCGGCCCGGCATCAGCCGCCCCGTGTTGTCGTCGACGATGACGACCTTGCCTTCCATCACGACGTAGTCGCGGTCGCGCTTGAAGATCGTGTGGGCCTTCAGCGCCTGGTTGACGTGGTGGAGGATCTCCATGTTGTGCGGGTCGTAGAGGTTGCCGATGCCCAGCTTCTCTTCGACCTTGTCGACGCCCTCGTCGGTGAGCGCCACGGAGCGGCTCTTCTCGTCTACGAGGTAGTCGATCTCGGCCTGCAGGAGCGGCACCACGCCGTCAATGACGTAGTAGCGGTCGACGTCTTGGTTGACGGGGCCGGAGATGATGAGGGGGGTGCGCGCCTCGTCGATGAGGATGGAGTCGACCTCGTCTACGATGGCGAAGTGATGGCCCCGCTGCACGTAGTCTTCGATGCGGAACTTCATGTTGTCGCGCAGGTAGTCGAAGCCGAACTCGTTGTTGGTCCCGTACGTGATGTCGGCCGCGTACGCCGCCTTCTTCGAGCTCGGATCGCGATCGTGCGTGAGCACCTTGCCGACCGACAGCCCATGCCACCGGTAGACCCGCCCCATCCAGTCGGCGTCGCGCGAGGCGAGGTAGTCGTTGACCGTGACCACGTGCACGCCCTTGCCCGACAGCGCGTTCAAGTACACCGGCAGGGTCGCGGTCAGGGTCTTGCCCTCACCGGTCTTCATCTCCGAGATCATGCCGTCATGGAGCACGACGCCGCCCAGGATCTGGACGTCGAAGTGGCGCATGCCCAGCACGCGCCACGCCGTCTCGCGGATGCACGCGAAGGCCTCAGGCACGAGGTCGTCGATCGGCGCGCCGTTCTCGAGGCGCTGCTTGAAGTCAGGCGTGAGCGCGCGGAGCTCGTCGTCGCTCAAGGCCTTCATTCGAGGCTCGAGTGAATGGACGCGCTCTACGAGCGGCTGCTTCTTCTTTAGGTGTCGCTCCGACCGGGTGCCGAAGACCTTGTTGACCATCTGTTCGAGGCCGAGCATGCGCTCTCCAAGCCGATTCTCTTGATCCATTACAGGCTGGTGCGACGCACCGCCCGGCCGACCCGGCGAATGTTGTCCCCGCTGGCGCAGGGTCAAGGGCACAGGGTCAAGGGCGCAGGCCGGCCCCTGAGCATGGCCCGCTATTCCAGATACTCGAGCGGGTCCACCGGAACGCCATCGACGCGAATCTCGTAATGGAGGTGCGGCCCCGTGGTGGCGCCCGTCATGCCCACCGTCGAGATGGGCTCACCGCGCTTCACCACTTGGCCCTCGGCGACGAAGAGGCGGGCGTTGTGGGCGTATCGGCTGACGATCCCAAACCCATGGTCGATCTCGACCACCTTGCCGTAGCCAGACTGGAAGTCGGCGGTCACGATGGTGCCGGGCGCGGGCGCGTGGATGGGGGCGCCCTTGGCGGCGGCCAGATCGAGGCCGGAGTGGAACTTCCAACGGCGGGTGAAGGGCGAGCGCCGCCAGCCGAAGCCGCTCGTGAGCACGGCGCCGTCGACCGGCCAGCCCCGCGGGACCGCGAGCTGCATCGACCGAAGGTGTTCGGCGGCCTCGGCCTGGTGGCCCAGCTCGATCTCGAGCACGCGCAGGGCAGCGAGCAGACGGTCGGTGCGACGTCCGAGCTCGACCACGCTGGCCTCGGGGCGCTCAGACGAAGCGCCGCGGCCGTCGTAGACGTCGGGGTGGTCGTCCATGGGCATGCCCGCCTCGCCGAGCATCTGCAGGCGACCGGCGTCGACGATGACCCCCTCCCCCATCTGGGCCGACGCCGCGATGTCGGCGGCGTCCATGGGCCCGAAGCCCGGCAGCTTGTCGGGCGGGAGATCCTCGATCTGGG
>JBDQIL010000469.1:0-4640 GCA_040264415.1 Myxococcota bacterium | reverse complement strand
CCTGGAGTCTGCGCAGGGGGCTCACGGATTCGCCCGGCGCACGCCGCATGAAGGTTCAAGGGTTCAAGGGTTCAAGGGTCAAGGGCTCGTCCTCACGAGACGAAGACCGAGGTAGTTGAGGCGGATGAAGGGGGGGCTCCCGAAGCGAAAGGCCACGCGCGCGTGGCGCGGGAGGTTGCCCCAGGACCCGCCGCGGTACACCCGGGCGGAGGCCTGCCCTGCAGCATCCGCCACGTCGCCCGGTGCTGCCCCTGCAGGCGGATCTGCAGCCACCGTGGCCGAGGCGTGCCGGGCCGACGCGGCCGGTGGGCCGGCCTCCACGAAGGCATCGTTGCACCAGTCCCTCATGCTGCCCGCCATGTCGCGGATGCCGTAGGGGCTCTCGTCGACGGGGAAGGCACCCACCGCCGTGGGCAGCATGCGACCCCGGTGGCTGCGCCGCATGCTCGCCCAGGATGGGTCGAAGGCGTCGCCCCAGGGGTAGAACCGGCCGTCCACGCCGCGCGCCGCCTTCTCCCAGGCCAGCTCTCCGGGCAGCCGCCAGGGCTGCCCGGTGCGGATGGCCTCCCAGGCCGCGAAGGCCCGCGCCCCGTGCCAGTCCACCATGCACACCGGCCAGTCGGGTTCCCACACGTCGCCGTCGGCGTCGGGCCGCAGCGAGAAGCGCGTGCCGTCGAAGCCGTAGATGAGCGCCCCCTGCTCGCCGGCCATGCCGCCGCGCTCCCGCGGGGCGTGGCGCAGGGCCTCCTCGGTGCGGCCCTCGGCCACCAGCGCGTCGAGGAAGGCCATGTACCCGGTGTTCGTGACCGGGAACCGGCGGAAGACGTGGCCGTCGACCCAGATGCGGCGGGCCGACAGGCTGTTCTCCTGGTGCGGGTCGCCGCCGCAGGCGAACCAGCCGGGCGGCACGTAGCGGTCGTCCGGGCCCAGCTCTCCGGGCCGCGGCAGGGGGATGGGCGTGGGGTCGCCGCCCTCGGGCGGCACGCCGTGCCAGTGCTCGCCCCGGCCGATGGCCACCGGGTAGCGAACCTCCGCGCGGTCGGGGTGCTTGAGCACGCACAGGTAGCTGCCCATGGGCAGCGAGACGGACCGCACAGGCGTGGTGCCCAGGCTCCGCTCGAAGCGGGCCACCAGGCGGCGGTTGTGCAGCACGTAGCGGTGCAGCCGCACCTCGGCGCCGGGCGGGTCCGTCACCAGGGTGAGCGCGCCGTCGCCCTGCAGGTAGGCGATGTGCCCCGTCCGGTCGGCGTGGCCCTCGGGCAGCGCCGCCAGGTGCTGGCGGAACAGCGTCTCGGCGCGGGCGGTGTCCTGCCGCGCGGCCTCCGCCGCCTCGTGCTCGGCCCGGTAGCGGGCCGCCAGGGCGGCGTGGGCCTCGGGCAGGTCCGGCGCGTGGGTGAGCAAGCCGCGGAGGAGGGACTCCTCCTCGAGCTCCGCCAGCTCCGCCTGCTTCTCCAGCGCCGCGGCTGCGTCTTCCTTGTCCCAGCCCGGCAGCTTGTCCTCCTCGGGCTGCCAGTCCGCCACGTCCTCGAGCAGCGCCGCCGCCTCGGTGCGCAGGGTCACCGCCTGCGCCCGCAGCGCCGCCGCCTCGGGCGCCTTGTCCTCGGCACGCGCCACCACCGCCCGCGCTTCCTCCTGCCGCCTGGCGCCCTCGAGCCACGCCTGCAGCTCGGCCGCCAGCTCCCCCGCGCTCTCGAAGCGGTCCGCCGGGTCCCGCGCCATGGCCCGCTCGCACGCCGCCACCAGCGACGGCGGCAGCGTCGGCCCCTGGGGCGCGGCCTCGGCGGAGAGCTCCAGCCCGAAGCCCAGCGTGATGGCCGCCCCGGCCACCCGGGACGCCAGCGCGCGGGGCGGGCCACGCCGCACCTTCTCCAGCACCTCCAGCGCGCTGTCACCCACATACGGCGCGCGCCCGCACAGCACCTCGTACAGGAGCGCACCCAGCGCGTACACGTCGCTCCGCGCGTCGATCTCGTCCACCGCGCCCTGCGCCTGCTCCGGCGGCATGTACGCCGGCGTCCCCGCCACGTGCCCCACCTGGGTCTGGTGCGCAGACCCCGCGCTGCGGTCCGTCTGGATGGGGTCCAGATCCCCCGCCGCCGCCGCCGCGTCCGCCCAGCCCAGCACCTTGGCCAGCCCCCAGTCCAGCACCAGCACCTCGCCGTGGCTGCCCACCATCACGTTGGCCGGCTTCAGGTCCCGGTGCACCACGCCGCGGCTGTGGGCGTAGCCCACCGCCTCGCACACCTGGTGCAGCGCGTCCACCAGCCGCCGCAGCGTCCAGCCTGACGCCGCCGCCTGCCAGCGTGCGCCGCTCACCGCGTGCACCGAGCCGATGACCTCGCCAAAGGTCTGGCCCTTGACCTCCTTCATCGTGAACCACAGCCGGCCGTCTGGCAGGGTGCCCAGATCGTGGATGGGCGCGATGCCCGGGTGCTGCAGCTGGGCCGTCGCCTGGGCCTCCACCCGGAAGCGCGCCACCAGCTCGGGGCGGTGCAGGGCCATGGCGTGGATGGTCTTGAGCGCCAGCGTCCGCCCCAGGCGGCGGTCGCGCACCCGCCGCACCGCGCCCATGCCGCCCATGCCCAGCGGCCCCAGATCGTCGTAGCGGGACAGCCCCGGCACCCGCTTCACCGCACCCGGCGGCGGCGCCTGGTCCGGCAGGGTGGCGGCGTCGGCCATGTCGACGGCGGCGTCTGCCGGGAGGTCGACGGTGTGCGCGCCTGCGGGGCCGTCGTCCGGGAAGAACGTGGGCTGGCTCGCGCCGGCCTGGCGGGCCTGGCGGGCCTGGACGGCGGCGCTGAGTGCTGCGAGATCCAGGCCCTGGGCGAGGCCGGCGTCGATATAGGACTGTTCGTGACTCGTCATGTTCTCTCCATGGCCTCTCTAAACTACCCAATAAGACGCCGAACCTGGCGATTGGCAGGGAACGTGCCGGTGTGCCGGCTCGGGTCGGCGGTGTGCCGGCTGGCCCGGGTGCGGGTGGGCCGGGATGACGCCGGAGCCGTCAGAGCCCGTGGATTCTCCGCCGCCCTCGCCCGCAGCCTCGCCACGGCCCACCCGGTCGAGGCAATCACCGCGCACCTCGAGGCCATCGAAGACGCCGCCCGCAGGGCCGCGGTGGCGGCCGAGCCGGCCGTGTCGCCCGCCGTCACGGGTACGCCCGCGGGGCTGTACGGCGTGCTGCTGGCCCTGCAGGACGACGCCGACGCCCTGGCCGACCTGCTCACCCGGCTGGTGGCCGACCACCCCGACAGCCCGCTGGTGGACGCGCTGGCGGTGGAGTTCGGGCCAGAGCCCGCGAGAGGCGGGGGCCCCGAGGCTGTACGCAACGCTGTACGCAACACCGGCCGCCCAGGGCCGCCCAGGGCCGCTCAATCGCAACGACAACGTCGAGAATACCGTCCTCGGCGACCCTCACGGACACCTACTACCAGTTCTGAGCATCTTGAGTGCCTCTGCGTTGGTGGGACTGACGACTGGGACGACGATCGGGATGGGCTGACGGGGGGGCGTAGCGACCCGCTGTGTCCGGGTTCTGTGTCCGGTTCTGCGGGCAGCCTTGCGGCTGCGGCGGGCGGCGGCCCGGCCGGGCTCCGGCGCCTCATCCGGGTCAGCGGCCGGCGTGGCGACGCCGATGCTCACCGCCTCCAGGGCCGCCCGCTGCGCGTCGCGGTTCTCCTCGGCGTAGAGGTCGAGGCCCATGCGGTGCCGGTGCCCCATGATGGCCTCGTAGTCCTTGGGGCCGACCCGCCGGTCGGCGATGAGATCGGTGGACTTGCGGCGGCGGAGCCCGTGTGAGGTGAACCGCTCGATGCCCAGGCCCGCGCAGGCCTTGCCGATCTCCCGGTTCACCTGGGTCCGGAGCGACTGCCACGGGGTCCGGAAGACGCGGCCCGTGCCGTCGCCCTCGCCCTCGCGCAGCCGTCGAAGGAGCGCATCCAGCGCGCGGGGGAAGGTCACGGTCCGCCAGCCCCCCTTGGCCTTGAGCGTCAACGTGCGCTGGTCGAGGTCGATGTGGTCCGAGCGGAGTTGCGTCAGCGCCCCCACGCGGCATCCCAGCTCGGCCTGGATGGCGATGACCTGGCCGACCTCCGAGTCCTCCCCGATGTGCGCGCGAACCCGGCGAATCTCGTCCGGAGTCGGCGTCCGCCGGTTGTACCGGCCGGCCTCCTCGCGGCTGGGGTTCTCGAAATCCTTGCGCTGCGGCAGTGGGAACTCCGAGAACCAGCCTTCGCGCATGCCGTGACGGGCAGCGATGAACAGGGCGTTGATGGTGTTCCACGACGTCGACGGGCTCAGGCCGTGCTCCCGCACGCGGGCGTAGCGGTCCTGGTACCAGGGCTTCTGGAGTTCGCTGAACAGCACCCGCATCCGGTGCTTCGAACCCACCTCCGAGACGCGGCGGTCGCCCCACCCGCGGTCGAGCAACCGCTGGAGCGCCCGCTCGTAGGTCTTGACCTGCTTGGTGGACTTGCCGACATCGCGGAGGCTGCCGAGGAAGGCCGGGACCAGATCGCGGATGAGCCGCACGACCACCAGCGCATCACGCTCCGCCTCCGCCACCGGGTTCGGCACCTCGCGGTTCAGCCGCACCAGGACCTGTCGAGCCTCCGACCGTGTGTAGTAGCCAGACGCAGGGG
>JBDQIL010000468.1:0-4654 GCA_040264415.1 Myxococcota bacterium | reverse complement strand
GTGGGTGGGTCAACCGACCGCGACGGCCTCGGCCATGCCCTCGGGCACGAAGCGGGCCAGCAGGGGGTCGAGATCGCTGATGCTCAGCGGCTTGACCATGCAGGCGTCGGCCCCGAGCTCGGCGAGGCGCTGCCGCCAGGCGTCGGTCAGGTGGCCGGTGACGATGATGATGCCGACGTCGTTGAAGGTGGGCTCGGCCCGGATGCGGCGGCACACCTCGAAGCCGTCCATGCCGGGCATCACGAGGTCGAGGAAGATCAGGTGCGGCTTGAACGAGAAGACCAGGGCGCCGGCCGCGAAGCCGTCGGCGGCGCTCTCGACCTCGAGGGCCGGGTGCTGATCGGTGAGCATGCGGCTGAGCATCTGCACGTGCAGGCGGTCGTCGTCGACGATCGCGACGCGGGTGCGGCGGGGCGCGAGCTCGGCGGGGAGCTCCATGCCCCGGCCGCGCATGAAGGCCACGAGGTCGGTCTGCTTGACGCGTCGGCGCCCGCCACCCGTCTGATAGCCAGGGAGGACGCCCGCATCGACCCAGCGCAAGACCGTACGCGGGGCGATGCCGCACAGGCGAGCCACGTCGTGGGTGCTCATGTCGTCTGCGGAGGCCATCGGGGCAGGGTCCATCAGAAAAACGAGGTCTCTGGTCTTTATCGAGGTCGGGGCCGGGGTTCCACCCTTCGTGTCCGTTGGGGCACCCCCGCCGACCCGTGGTAGGCTGCGTCCATGGCGTCGCCTCCCCCGCCTCGCTCCCTGGGATGGCTGCTGGCCTTGGCCGTGGCTGGGTCGGCCTGTGGATCGGGAGACGACGTGCAGGTCTCCGCCGAGGGGCTCGAGGTCGAAGCCGGGGCCACCCTCGCAGCCGAAGACGCGATCGCGGACGCCGCCGATGACGCCGACGAAGACGCCGAGGAAGAGGGGCCGACCGGCCCCCTCGTAGACGTCGCGAATGGGCACTTGGACGGCCAGATGGGCGAGCGCCGCTCGCTCTTCTTCGGGCTCTCGCGCACGGCCGAGACCCGGTACCTCCAAGACGGCCGCGTGGTGGTCGCCTACACCCCGCGCACGCCCCGCACCTACAAGGTCGGGGACGGGATCTTCGACGATGGGCGGTGGTGGTTTGGGCCCGATGACCGCCTGCGTCAGCACACCATCTCCAGCCGCACGATGAAGCCCGCCCGCTGCCTCGCGGCCGCGGCGAAGCTCACCGAGGACTACGGGCCCCCCACCCAGTCCACCGATCACCAGCGGGTCTGGGTCGGCGAGCGGGTGATGGCCCGATGGACCGAGCGCTACGCGTCGAAGTCGGGTCCGGTCTGCGAGGTCGAGTGGCTCGACCTACCTTTCTTCAAACGGTAGCTTGCATGAGGATTCTGGTGGTTGGCGCGGGCTCGGTGGGCCAGGTGTACGGGCACCACCTGCAGCGATCGGGCGCGCACGTGTCGGTCTATGTGCGCGAGAAGTACGCCGACGAGGCTCGCGCGGGCTTCTGGCTGTACCCGGGCGGTCGGCCGCCGGGCGCGCGCTTCGTCCCGGACGCGGTGCACACCGACCTCGAGGCGGCGGCGGCCGCGGGCTTCGACCAGCTCTGGCTGTGTGTGTCGTCGACGGCCATCCGCGGGCCCTTGCTCGACGCCGTGGCTGCGGTGCTGGGCGACGCCACGCTGGTCGCGCTGCAGCCAGGGCTGCGCGACCGCGAGCTGTTGGCGCCCCTGGTGCTGGCGGATCGTCTCGTGCTGGGCCTCATCGCATTCTCGGCCTGGCACGCGCCCTTGCCGGGGGGACCGCCGGTGCCGGCGCCGGGCCAGGGCGTGTGGTTCCCGCCCTTGAGCCCCTCCACCTTCGAGGGGCCCCGGGCGGAGGTCGTGGTGACGGCCCTGAAGGCGGGCGGCTGTCCGGCCGCCGTGGGCGACGCCACGGCGGGGGCGGCGCGTGGCTCAGCGCTGCTCAACCCGATGGTGGCGGCCATGGAGTGCGCCGGGTGGAGCTTCTCGGGGCTGCGGTCGGGGCGATGGGCGGCGCTGGCGGCGGGGGCTGGGCGCGAGGCGCTCGACATCGGCACGGGCCACCTCGGCATCCCCGCGGGGCCAGCCCGACTCGCGCTGCGTCCGGCGGTGATCCGCCTCGCTACGCGGGTGGTGCCCCTCGTGGCGCCCATGGACTTCGAACGCTTCTTGCAGGTGCACTTCTCCAAGGTCGGCGACCAGACGCTGCTGGCCCTCGACACCTGGATCGGGTCCGGCGTGGCCGAGGGTCGGTCGGTGGGTGAGCTGCGGGCCTTGCGCGACGCGCTGCGGGCGGCGCGCGGCATGCAGCCGGCGGCGTAGTCGCTACTCCCCCAGCCCGATGACCTCCCAGCGAAGGTCGCGCGGCACGTAGCGCACGCTGGTGCCACGCACCCAGACCTTGCCGCCGCCCTCGAGGACCTTGAGCGGACGCAGGTCCCGCACGCCCACACAGTCGGTGAGCACGAGGTAGCGGAGGCTTCGGGCGGCGCCGAGGGGGCTGAGGTCGGTGATGCCCGCGCAGCCGTGCAGCACCAGGGCCTGCAGGTTGGGCAGGTTGGCCAGGCTCGAGAGGTCGGTGAGCGTGGTGCAGCCGCCCAGGTCGAGCCACCGCAGGCCCTCGAGGCGGCTGATGGGTTCGACGTCGGAGACCCCGGTGCAGCCGCGCAGGTCGGCCCACTGCAGCTCGTCCATCCGAGAGAGGGGGGTCAGATCTTCGACCTTGGCACAATCCCGCAGCTCGATGCGCTGGAGCCGGGTGAGCGGCTTGAGCGGGGCGAGGTCGGTGATGGCGGCGCAGCCCGACAGGTCGAGGCGGTGCAGCTCGGTGTGGGCGGCGACCGGGCGCAGGTCGCGGGTCCAGGTCGGGACCCGCTGGCGCTCGACCGCCCAGCGCTCGACCGCCTCATCGACCAGCTCGGCCGCTGCGGCGCGGAGCGCGGCGGGCACGTCGGCGTTGCCTTGTTGCAGCGCCAGGGCCAGGGGCGCGAGCTCGGCAAGCTCGTCGAGCGAGCGGTCGCCGGCGTCCCCCAGGATGCGGTCGGCGACGCGCTCCACCAGATCACCCTGGTCGCCCAGGATCCCGAAGAGCTCGACGAGGTCGTCTTGTGCCGCGGGCTCGCTCGACCAGCTGCGCAAGGTGGACAAGGCGGCCTCGGCCGCCGTGGCGCGGGTGTCGTCGCCCCCCAGATCGGTGGCGAGGTGTAGGGCGGCCAAGAAGCGCTGGTGGTCGGCGCGCACGAAGGCCAGCCCGTCGCCACGGCCGATCAGGATGCCCGGGCGCACCGAGACGGCCTGGACGAACTGCAGCGCGGCGGCGTCGCCTGGGTCGGGGGCGGCCGCTTCGCGGATGGCGCGGCGTAGCAGATCGACGGCGCTGGCCAGCCCGATGGACGGCGTCTGGTTGAACGTGGCCGGGTTGTAGGCGCCGTCGAAGGCGTCGGTGCGGCGCGCGGCGGCGGCGCGGGCGGCTTCGGCGGCGCGCGCGAGGGCCTCGACCCAGCTGCGGCGCGCCTCATGGGGCACGGCAGCCGTACCCGGCGCGCCGTCGAGGGCGGCCATCCAGGCCGCCACCAGCCAGTCGATGAGGGTCGCGCGGTCGGGGGGCACGTCGCCGCGGGCCGCGTAGACCACCGCGAGCAGGGCCAACAGGCCCGGGTTGCCGACGAGCTCACGGGCCTTCGGGGAGTCGTCGAGGGCGTCTTCGAAGTCTTGGACCCGCTCGGCCACCGCGCCCGGGTCGCGCTGGGTCAGCGCCAGCCAGCGGTGAGCGTAGGCGCGGACCTGCTCGGCGTCGAAGGGCTCGAGGTGCCACGCCGGCACCTGCAGCACCCGCCCGACCACCAGCCGGCGGAGCGCCGCGGGCACCCGCCGGGCGTCGACCCCGTCCATGGCGAGCGGGAGGGACGCGTAGCGGCGGGGCTCGGCGGTCGCGATCCAGGTGCACCGGCCGTGGCGCCAGATTCCGTCGAGGACCGCTTCGCGCAGCGCCTCGTGGACCCCGGGGTCTGCGGGGTAGTCGAGGTCGTCCACCACGAAGACGGCCTGTCCCAGCGGCAGCAGCTCGGCGAGCAGCTCGGTCATGCCGTCGTACCAGAACGGCAGCTCGGCGAGGCGCTCGAGCAGGGCAGGGAAGGTGCGGGTGGACGCTTGCAGTCCGAGCGCGCGCACGGGCAGCACGATGGGCACCATGCGGCCCAGCCGCTCGATGACGGGGTTGCGACCGGGATCGGTGAGCCCGTGCACCAGCCAGCTAAGCAGCGTGGAGCGGCCCGACCCGGGGCCCCCCAGCACCACGACCTGGCGGTTCTGCTCGAGCAGGTCGAACACATCGACGCTTCGCGCGGCGCCTTGGGAGCGGGCCAGCCGCGGCTGAACGAAGACCTCGAGGATCGGGACGCCGGGCCGGCCGGTGGAGCGGCCGGTCGGGGGCGGCAACGGCACGGCCCCGTAGGCCTGTCGCAGCCACGCCAAGTACCGAATGAGGCAGCCGTGGCCCCAAGGGTTGAGGAAGGCGCCCGGGTCAGGGGCGCCGGCGGATTCGGTGGGGGGCGGGCTCACGGTCGCGGTCTCCAGCGCCGGAGCGCGGCGCCTCGACAGGCTAACGCTCCGGCCGGAGCGTTAGCCTGTCGAGGCGCCGCGCTCCGGCGCTG
>JBDQIL010000467.1:0-4660 GCA_040264415.1 Myxococcota bacterium | reverse complement strand
GGCGCGGCGCGCCGACCGCCTCGCCGACCTGCGCGACGAGCTGGGGGACGCGCTGCTCCCCCTCGCCTGTGATCTCCGCGACGAGGCCCAGATTCGGGCCGCCTTCGCCGCGGTGGCCGACCGCTGGGGCGGGGTCGACGTGCTGATCAACAACGCCGGGCTGGGCCACCAGCAAGGCCTGATGGACGGCGAGACCGAGGCCTGGCGCGAGATGCTCGAGGTCAACGTGTTGGCGCTGTGCGTGTGCACCCGGGAGGCGCTCACGCAGATGCGCGCCCGGGGGGTGAGCGGGCACGTGGTGCACGTCTCGAGCATGGCCGCCCATCGCGTGCCCCCCGGCAGCGGGGTCTACAGCGCCACGAAGTACGCCGTGCGCGCGCTCACCGAGGCCCTGCGAAAGGAGCTGCGCGAGGCGGGGTCCGGCGTCCGGGTGACCTCGGTGAGCCCAGGCCTCGTCGAGACCGAATTCCACCAGCACTTCACCGGCTCGTCCGACGACGCCGCGGCGCTCTACGGCTCGCTGCGGGTGCTCGACGCCGCCGACGTGGTGTCAGCCGTGCGCTACGTGCTCGCCCAGCCGCCCCACGTCGAGGTGCACGACGTGCTGCTGCGCCCCACCGCCCAGGACACCTGATGCGCCTCCTGCCGGTGGCCCTGCTGGCCACGAGCTGCGACATCGTCAACCCGTGCGTCGCCGGCGAGGGCAGCTTCGAGCTGTACTTCGTGGGCGACATGGAGGGCGAGGGCTGGATCGAGCTCGACGCCGTCCCGCGCATCGCCGGCGCCCCCGCCCGGCTGACGGGCGGCGGCGCCTACGCCCTCGACGGCCCCGACGGGGCGGCGGCGCCCCTCGGCGGATCGGGCGGCCTTGAGCTCACCGTCGCGGCGTGCGCGCGCCTCGACTCCACCGCACAGCTCGACGGCGGCCACGCCACCGCCGAGCTCGACTCGGGCGGCTCCGACACCGGGGCGGCGTCCGAGGTCGGCCTCCGCCTCACCCTCGAGGCCAGGAGGGGGGGCTGGAGCGGCAGCTGGTCCGCCACGGGCCCCGGCGGCGACCGCGCCACCGGCCGGGTGGTCGCCGCGGCCCGCTGAAGGCCGCCTGCGGGGCCGCCCGCCGGATAGGACCGGGGGCATGACCACCCCCTCCCCCACCGTCGAGCAGCAGGCCGTCATCGACGCCCGCACCGGCACGGTGCTGGTGCTCGCCGCGGTCGGCAGCGGCAAGACCACCACCTTGTCCCACCGCATCGCCGCCGACCTGGCCGACGGCGTGCCCCCCGAGCGCGTGCTGGCCCTCACTTTCACGAACCGGGCCGCCGAACACCTGCGCCGCGGGGTCGCCTCGGCCATCGGCGACGCGGCTGCGGCCGCGCTGGCCCCGTCCACCTTCCACGCCCTGTGCAATCGGATCCTGCGCGACCACGCGGGGGCGGCCGGGCTGCCGAGCGACTTCCGCATCCTCGACGAAGAAGACACCGAGGAGCTGCTGCGCGAGCTGGGGGTCTCGAACGCCCGCGGCGCCATGTACGCCCTCGGCAAGGCCGCCAGCATGGTGCCGTTGGGCGAGGCGTCGGTCGAGATGTGGACCCGCGGTGCGTTCTCGAGCCGCGACGAGGCCCGCCCCTTCGTCGAGGCGCTGCTGCAGCGCGGGGCCATCGACTTCGGGGGGCTGGTGCTGCTCACGCGCGCCCTGCTGCTCCGAGACCCCGCGTGTCGGGCGTCCTGGGGGCGCCGCTACCGCTCGGTGCTGGTCGACGAGGTGCAAGACACGCACCTCAGCGAGTACGAAGTGCTCAGCGTGCTCGCGCGCGAGGCTCGGTCCTTCTGCCTCGTGGGCGATCTCGATCAGACCATCTACAGCTGGCGCGGCTCGGCGCCGCGCAAGCTCATCGCGGCGCTCGAGCGAGACTTCGGCCCGGTGCGCCGACTCGAGCTCACCGCCTCCTTCCGCGCCACCCGGGCGCTGCTCGCGGTCGCCGACCAGGTGGCCGCGGGCCTCGAAGACCGCGAGAGCCGCGTCACCGCCGCACCCTCGGCACATGCGGGCGCCCCGCCCACCCTGCACGCCTTCGACACCGAGGCCGACGAGTTCGCCTTCGTGGCCGACGGGGCGGCGGCGGCCGTGGCCGACGGCGACGATCCCCGCCGCATGGCCGTGCTGGTGCGCACCAACCAGCAGGTGACGGCGGCGTCCGAGGCGCTCGCCGCCGCGGGGGTGCCGTGCACCACCATCGAGCAGTTCCGCTTCTTCCGTCGCGCCGAGGTCAAAGACGCCCTGGCGCTCGCCCGCCTCGTGGCCGACCGCGGCGACGAGCAGGCCGCACGCCGGGTCATGCGGCGGCTGGTCAAGGGAGTGGGGCCGCGCACCGTGCGAGAGGTCCTCGACGACCTGGCCGGCACCGGGCTGCGCATGGCCGACCTGCTCGACACCCCGGCGGTCCGGGCCGGCGACCCGCTGTGGGGCCTCGACGCCCCCGAGGTGGTGGTGCTCGACACCGAGACCACCGGCGTCGATCCCGCGGTGGACGAGATCATCGAGGTCGCCGCCCAGCGGGTGCGCGGCGGCGTCCCGGTCCAGGGCGCCGAAGGGCGCTTCGAGGCGCTGGTGAAGAACACCCGGCCGCTCGGCGACTCCGAGGCGGTGCACGGCATCTCCCAGGCCCGGCTCGACGCCGACGGCCGCGATCCCGGCCAGGTGCTCACCGAGCTGCGCCGCTTCGTCGGCGACGCGCCCATCGCCGGCCACAACGTGGGCTTCGACGCGGCCATGCTGCGCGCGGCCGGCGACCGAGCGGGCGTCGACCTCGACCTGCGCGTGGCCTGGGACTCCCTCGACCTGGCCCGACGGCTGGTCCGCACCGACCGCTACACCCTGGGCCACCTCGTCGAGCACCTGGGCATCCCCTACACGCCCACCCACCGGGCCCTCGATGACGTCCTCGCTACGGTCTCTCTCGGCGAGCGCCTCGCCCGCTTGGCCCAGACCCACGCCGCCGAGCGCCGGGCCGCCACCCTGCGACACGCCGCGCGCTTCGGCCGGCTGCGCCAGACCCTCGACCGTTGGGCCGACGGCGCCCTGCGGCCCCACGAGCTGGTCGCGCGCATCACGGCCGAGGCCCTGCGCTTCAAGTACCCCTCCGAGCCCCACCGCATCGCCCACCTCGGCGAGCTGGCCACCCGGCTCGAGGCCCTCGACGACCCCAGCCTGCGACCGGGCGCGGCGCTGTCGCGGGTGCTCACCCACGTCGCCCTGGTGCGCGACGTCGACCAGCTCGATCAGGCCGACGGCGTGCGCGTCATCACCATGCACCAGTCGAAGGGTCTCGAGTTCGACCGGGTGTGGCTGCCCGGCATGACCGACGGCGGCCTGCCGGGCTGGATGGCCCTCAAAGACGGCACCCCGGCTGCCATCGACGAGGAGCGCCGGGTGTTCTACGTCGCCCTCACCCGCGCCCGAAGCGCGCTGCACCTGAGCTGGTCCCGCAGAAACGCCCGCGGCTACGCCACGCCCCCCAGCCGCTTCCTCGACGGCCTGCGCGACCTGCTCGACGTACACGAGGCGGGCCCGTGAGCGGGGTGTTCCGGTTCCCGGTGGAGGTGCGCTTCGGGCAGTGCGACCCGGCCGGCATCGCCTACTTCCCCCGGTTCTTCGACTGGTTTCACCAGGCCATGGAGGCCTGGTTCGGCGAGGCGCTGGGCCACCCGTACCACGCGGTGCTGCGCCGCCACGGCTTCCCTGCGGTGCACACCGCGTGCGACTACCAGGCGCCCTGCCGCTTCGGTGACCAGGTGGTGATCGAGCTCCGCGTGGGCGCGCTGGGGCGCGCCAGCCTGCGCCTCGACTACCGGGTGGTGGGGCCCGACGGAGACCTGCGGGCGACGGCCACCACGAAGGTGGTGCAGATCGGCACCGACCCCAGCCTGCCCGACCACCTCCAGAGCGTGCCGATCACCGGCGACCTGCGGGCGGCCATCGAGGCCTTCGGCGTGGGGGCGAGCGTCGATGCCTGAGCCCCGCGCCCCCCACGGTGGCTGGCTGGCCTTCGACGCGGCGCTCGCCGGCGGGGCCGCTGCGGCGATGGCGGCCGCCGCCGCCAGCCTGCTCGCCCCGCTGTGGTGGGTGGGCGACCTCGTGACGAGCTTCCATCTCCAGCTCTTGCTCGGCATCCTCCCGCTGCTGCTGGGCCTGCTGGGGCGGCGAGCGTGGCGCTGGGCCGCGGCCCTCGCCGTGTCCACCCTGGTGCCCTTCAGCCAGCTGGTGCCGTTGTGGACCGGCCCGCCCGGGCCCGCGGTCGCCCCCGAGGCGCCGCGGCTGCGCGTGCTGGTCGCCAACGTCCTCAGCCGCAACCCATCCCCCGCGGCGCTCCTCGACGAGGTGGTCGCCTTCGACCCCGACCTGGTGGCGGTGATCGAGCTGTCGGGCCCCGTGCGGGCGGCCCTGGCCCCGCTCGAGGCCACCCACCCGCTGGCGATCTCCGATGTGCACGACGGCGACAACTTCGGCATCGGGCTCTACAGCCGCCTGCCGGTGGAGGGGCGGCTGGTCTACCGCACGGCGCCCGGCAGCGGGGCCTCCGAGCCGGGCATCGAGGCCACCGTGCTGGCCCCCGGCGCCGCCCCGCTCCAGCTCTTCGTCGCCCACCAGCAGGCGGGGGCC
>JBDQIL010000466.1:0-4661 GCA_040264415.1 Myxococcota bacterium | reverse complement strand
GTGCACGTCTTCGGGCTTGAGGCCCACCTCGCGCAGCTCCACCTCGGAGGGGTGGAACGGCTCGCGGCACTCGTCGCACAGGCGCCGCACCAGCCGCTGGGCCAGGATGGCGAGCAGCGAGGAGGCGACCAGGAAGGGCTCAATGCCCATGTCGATGATGCGCGTGAAGGCCGTCGGGGCGTCGTTGGTGTGCAGCGTGGTGAACACGAGGTGACCGGTCAGAGAGGCCTGGATGGCGTTCTCGGCGGTCTCTTTGTCTCGGGTCTCGCCCACGAGGATGACGTCGGGGTCTTGGCGCAGGTGGGCCCGCAGCACGCTCGCGAAGGTCAGCTCGATCTTGTGGTTGACCTGCGTCTGGCCGATCCCGCGAAGCTCGTACTCGACCGGATCCTCGATGGTCAGGATGTTCTTGTCGGGCGTATTGATCTCGGAGAGGGCCGAGTAGAGCGTGGTGGTCTTGCCCGAGCCGGTGGGGCCACACACGATGACGATGCCGTGGGGCAGCCGGATGAGCTTGCGGAAGGCGCCGACCACGCGCGGGTTCATGCCCACGGCCTCGAGGTTGAAGACGCTGCCCTTCTCGAGCAGCCGCATCACGACGCGCTCGCCATGGCGCACGGGCATCGTCGACACGCGCACGTCGATCTCGCGGCCCGCCATGCGGGTGCGGATGCGCCCGTCCTGGGGGATGCGCTTCTCGGCGATGTTCAGACCGGCCATGATCTTGACGCGGGAGACGATGGAGGCCTGCAGGCGCGCCGGCGGCTTCACCCGCTCGTAGAGCACGCCATCGATACGAAACCGCACCGAGAGCTCTTTCTCGAAGGGCTCGATGTGGATGTCGGAGGCCCGCTCCTTGATGGCCTCGGTGAACAGCGAGTTCACGAAGCGGATGATGGGGGCCTGGTTCGGGTCGTCGAGGAGGTCCTCGTCGAGCTTGAGGTCACCATCGATGTCGTTGCCGAGCTCCTCGTCGATCTCCTCCATCACGTCGGTGGCCGAACGGCTGGCCTTGTCGTAGGCCCGGTTCGTGGCCTCGCGCAGCAGCGTGGGGCTCACGACCAGGGCGCGCACGGGCCGACCGAAGAGCACCCGCAGGTCGTCGAGGGCCGGCAGCGCCGAGGGCGACGAGATGGCGACCTCGACGTGGTCGTCGCGCTCCCACAGCGGCAGCACGCCCTGCTCGCGGGCCAGGCCCAGCGGCACCTGGCGCACCAGCTGGTCGGAGACCTGCTCGTTGTCTACCGCCTCGAGGAAGGGAAGCCCCGACGAGTCGGCCACCGCGCGCGCCAGCACGCTGCCGTCGACTCCGTCGGTGCGCGACGCGCCCTCGATGAGGTCGACCCCGGCCTTCTCAGCATGATCTTGGGCGGCTGCGAGCTGGATGGGCGCCAAGCCGCGGGCGAGCAGGAGCTGGTCGAGGGGTTCACGTCGGATGGCCATGCCTACTGCTCCCCGTCAGTCGGGGCCGCCTCGTCGCCGGTCGCGGGCGGCTCCGGCTCGACGGTCTCGTTGATGAGGACCGCGCGCCCGCCGATGCGGCGCTTGCCGGGGCCGAGCCGGCCTCCGGCCCGGTCGGAGGACGGATCAGCCGCCTCGTCGGAGGCCGAGGGGTCGATGGGCTCGCCGATGACCTTGTACTTGCCGTCATCGATGGTGGGGCCGCGGTACCGGCTGGGCTTGTCCACCTGGTTCATGCTGTACGACAGCAGGTTGCGCATCTCGACCTCTTGCTCTTCACGGCTCTTGCCGTAGAACCGACGCACGAACTCGCGCCGCTGCTCGGTCTTGATCCGGTAGACCTCTTCGAGGTCGGCGGGCTCGTTGATGATGTGCGGCGTGAGGAAGATCATCAGGTTGGTGCGACGCGTGATCTGGCTCTGGCCCCGGAACAGCCGCCCGACCAGAGGGATGTCGCCCAAGATGGGCACCTTGGTCTCGACCTGGTTGTCGGTCTCGCCGATGAGCCCACCCAGCACGATGGTCTGGTTGTCTTTGACCACGACGGTGTTCTCGATGGACCGCTTCGAGGTGACCGGTCCGCCTGAGGTGAGCGGATCGAGGCTGCTGGGGTCGCTCTCGAGCTCCTGGACCTCTTGGAAGACCTCGAGCGTGACGTAGTCGGACTCGTTGATCTGGGGCGTCACGCGCAGCGTGATGGCCACGTCTTCACGCTGGAAGCTGATGATCGGCGTGCCCAAGTTGTTCTGGGTGGTGCCGACCGGGAAGGGCACGTTGCGCCCCACCACGATCTTGGCCTCTTCGTTGTCCATCGTGAGGATGTTCGGCGTGGAGAGGATGTTCACGCTCGAGGACGACTGCAGCGCGTTGAGCACCACGCCGAACGCCGGGATGCCGACCGTCGAGCCGTCGCCGAGGGGGCTGTCCACCTCGAACTCTGGACCGAAGACGCCCACCGCGAGGCCGCTCAGCACATCGGAGGTGAAGCCGCCGAGGCCGAAGATGGAGTTCGCGCCGAGCTGTGCAGAGCCCACGCGAGCGCTGCCATCTTCTGCCGCGCTGCCGCCGTGGACCGCCAGCCCGAAGCTGTTGTCGTCTTCGGTGGAGAGCTCGAGGATGACCGCCTCGACGAAGACCTGCTGACGGCGTCGGTCGAGCTTCTCGATGACATCGGAGATGACTTCGAAGTCGTCTTTGGTGGCGATGACCACCAGCGCGTTCGTGTTCTCGTCGCTGGCGATGCGCATGCCGGAGTCGAAGGCGGCCACCGCAGACTTGCCGTCGCCGCCTTCGGCGCCGGGCGCTGTCGGCCCACCGGGCTGCCCCGGGCGGCCTCGGCCCGCGCGGCTGGTCCGAGAGTTGCGGCTGTTGTTGCTGCTGGAGTTGCCGCCCTGCGCGAGGTTGGTGAGCACCTGGGCGACGTCTTCGGCCTTGGCATGCTCGAGGTAGACGACGTTGATGCGGGCCCGACTGGTGGGATCGACGTCCACGTCGATCTGCTCGATGAGCGCCACGACAGCCTTGATGGCCTCTTCGTTCGCCAGGATGAGCAGCGAGTTCGTGCGCTCGTCCGCGATGATCTGCTGGATGTACTTGCCCTCGGCGCCCACCTTGGACGCCGAGGCGCCGGCCTCGGGCTCGGGGGTCGTCTTGCGCCGGTTGCGACGCGAGCTGCGACGGCTCGACCGCGGGTTGGGCTTCTCGGCCTCGGCGCTCTCTCCCGACCCGTACAGCTTGTCGATGATCGTCTGGACCTCGGAGGCCTCTGCGTGTTGCAGGGTCACCATCGCGAGCTTGGCCTTCGGGGCCGCCACGTCGAGCTGGCTGATGATCCGGTAGACCCGCCGGATGTTGTTGGCGGGACCCGAGATGATCATCGTGTTGGTGGGCGCGTAGGCGATGATGTTGGCGCCCTTGCCCGCCAGCTCTTTGACCACGCTCGAGACGTCGTTGACAGCCACCGAGTCGAGCTGGATGATCTGGGTGACGAAGTTGTCGGTGTACGGGATGTTGCCGCCCTCGTACACTCCGACCGGCGACCCCGCGGCCTCGGTGATGGGCACCACCTTGGTCATGTTGCCCGTGGTGACGAGCGTGTAGCCCTCGACCGCCAGCGCGGAGACGAAGGCCTCCCATGCTGCGGAGCGGCTCACCTTGGTGTGGCTGATGATGGTGATCTCGCCCTTGAGATCATCCGTCAGGATGAAGTTGCGGCCCATCACCTCGGCGAAGTGCTTGATCACGTCGGTGATCGGCGCGTCGACGAAGTCGATGGCGATCCGCGCGTCGGCCGGCAGCTGGGGCGGTCGCTGGCGCTCCGGCGCCGGAGCGGTGGCCTCCTCAGCCTCGTCTTCGGCGTCGTCGCCTTCGGCGTCATCGCCTTCGGCGTCGTCCTGCGCGAGTCCGTCGAGCGGATCGAGCGAGGTCGGCTCCTCGGCCTGCGCGGTCCCGAGGGGCGCGACGGCGAGAGCAGCGAGGAGCAGCAGGGACCGGATGGGTCGGTGGGTCATCGAGGGGTTCCTCTCCAGCGAGAGCGGCCGAGGGGCGCTCCGGGCGGCGGGCAGATTCAGCGGACCTCGTATTCGAAGGTCTGGCGCTTGGTGCGGCGGGTCAATTCGAAGGTGAAGGCCTCTTGGCTCCGGAGGGCCTCGAGGGCCCCCATGGCATCGGTCAGGCTGGTCAGCGGCTGACCGTTCATGCCGTGCACGACGTCGCCATTGCGGATCCCCAGCTGGTGCAGGGTGGAGCGCTGGCGAATTCCGGAGAGCCGGTAACCGTCCACCCGCCCGTCTGGCCCCTCATGGGGGACCGCGCGGGCCTCGGCGGCCAGTTGCTGGGGGTCTTCGAGGATCCGGGCGAGGGCGGCGCGCGGGACGGCGAAGCGCCCCGTCTCCACGCGCTGGATCCCTTCGCTCGCGGGCTCCTGGGCTTCAGGCGCGGCGCCAGAGGGGGCCCCAGGGAAGCCGATCGACTCGAGCCGACCGTCGGCGCGGCGCACGCGGATGTGGGTCTGGCCGATCTCCAAGATCGTCGCATCTCCTGGCAGCGCGTCGCCGACCCCGTAGCCGCTGGTGGGGCCCGCATCGCCCGCGGAGACCAGCGCCGAGGAGAACTCCACCGGCTCAGACACCATCGTGGCCAGCAGCACGACCGGGAGGGCGGAGCGGGGTGCGGCGCCTGCCGCAGGCGCGCTCGGCGGG
>JBDQIL010000465.1:0-4669 GCA_040264415.1 Myxococcota bacterium | reverse complement strand
TGCCCTGGGCGGCGAGGAGGTCGCCCAAGAGGGCAGGGGAGCCGTCCGGCGCGTCGAGCATGGCGCGCGCGACCGCGCGGGCTGGAGCCAGCATCGGCGCGAGGACGCCGCGGTCGAGCTCGGCGGGGGCGGCGAGCTCGACGTCACCGGAGGCGAGCCGATCGAGCCCGCGGCCGTAGAGCAGCTCGACCGACACGTCGAGCAGCTCCGAGAACACGCCCGGGTCCTGGTCGAGGAGCAGCAGGGCGGCGTCGAGCAGCCCGCCCACCGACAGGTCGGCTTCGGGCGCGGCGGACACCAGCGCTTCGACGTGGGACCAGTTGGACGCGCCGTCGGCTGCCGACAGCGACATCGCCTGCACGAGGGGACGCAGCGGCGTGAAGTCACCGCTCTGATCGACGCAGGTGAGCACCAGCCCGAGCTCTTCGGGGTCGTCGACCCCGTCCCCCAGGTTCACGTCCCAGCAAGGGCCAGCCGCCGAGAGCTGGTCGCGCCAGTGTTCGGTCTCGCGGACCGGTCCGCACCCGGCGGCCACCAGGAGCGTCACGCAAGACGCCGCCCGGAGGCGGCGTTCGAGGGCGGGGGCCAAGGAGGGCCGGCTCAGTCGAACAGGTAGCGGACGCCGGCGACGACGTTGCCACCCTGCGAGAAGTTCTTGCGGAACCGCACCTGCCAGTTGGCGTTGCCGAAGACCTGGATGCGGTCGTTGGTGGTCCAGCTGACGCCGACGCCTGGCTCGAAGATGAAGAACTCGAGGCTGTCGGAGCTGAGGAATGCAGTGCCAGCCATCGTGCTGGCGACGAACTGCAGGCCGGTGGGGTCGCCGAAGATGCCCCACTGCACGCCGATGGTGGCCGCACCGACGGTGACGGCGGACTGCTCGTGGGCCGGCGGGAACACGTACTCGGAGGTGTCGCCCTCTTCGTCCGAGAGGTCGGGCTCGAGGGTGGGCTGGTCCCACAGGCTGTAGAAGCGGCAGATTCCGAGGATCCGATCATCCTTGTCGCCGAGGACGCCTTCGATGCCCAGGCCGTACGACGGGCGGCTCTGCCAGTCGATGCCCTGGTTCCGTTCGGCGTCGTAGAAGTAGGCGGGCACCTGGCGGAAGCCGCCGGTGCCGAGCACGCCGATGCCGCCAGCCTCGGCGGGGGTCGAGAGCATGGCGAGCCCCGCGACGGCGGAGGCGGCGAGGAGCGGAGTCGTAGAGCGCATGGGCCGTCCGGAGGATGGATGCTGTGGCCGGCAGGCCGCGCGGGGCGGCGGGACCGACATCGAAACCGATGCTTAGCAGACCAAGGGCAGGGCTGGCAACCATGCGGCCCCGCTCGGGCCTGACTCTGCCGAAAATGCAGGAACAATGGCGGGCCGAAGTCGGTCCGTGGTCACGGGAGCGGGCAGGTGCGGGGGCCGCGATCGGGCCGCGGCGGCGCAGGCAGCGGCCGCTGTCAGCTGTGCCGCTGTCAGCTGTGCCGCTGTCGGCCGTGCCGCTGTCGGCCGTGCCGCCGGCGACCACGAGATCGAACGGGGACGATGAGCCGTAGCCGTTGTACAGCGTCGCGGTGGTGGGGCCGGCGTCGAGCTCTGGCAGCGTGATCGAGACGGTCTCGACGCAGCTGGTGTCGCACACCGCGGCGCAGCCGTCGCAGTCGTCGCAGGCGGTGCAGGCGGCCTCTTCTCGGCAGACGTCGCAGTCGCCGCAGGCAGACCGGTCGACCTCAAGCACCACAGCGCGGGTGTCTCCCACCCACGCGGCGGTGTCGTAGTGGGAGGTGAGCGGGCCTCCGGTGAGCACGACCGTCTCGCCGGGGGCGGGCTCGGCCGGCTCGATCGAGTCGATGCGCACCTCGCAGCGGTCGCCGGTGGTGATCGTGGCGGTGGCGCAGCCGGTGAGGGCGAGGAGACAGAGCAGGGCGGGCTTGGGCATCAGAAGTCGCTGATCAGGAGGTCTTCGGTGGACTTCTGGCCCACCTCACCCACGACGTTTCGGGGGGCGGTGCCAGGCAGCATGGGCATGGAGCGCCCACCGGTCGCCACGCGGCCGTTCGACTCGTCGATCGGGACGAACTGCACGCCGGGCAGGGCGGGGAAGGCCCGATCCTTGTCCTTTGGTGCGGCCACGCTCATGTAGTCCATCCAGATGGGGAGCGCGGTCTTTCCGCCCGTGAAGCTGACCCCGATGGAGCGGGGCTGGTCGTAGCCGACCCACGCCGCGGTGATGAAGTCTGGGTTGTAGCCGACGAACCAGGCGTCGAAGAAGTCATTGGTGGTGCCGGTCTTGCCCGCGACGTGGATCCCGAGCCGGTTCGTGCGGGCGGCGGTGCCGCCGGTGGCGACCTCGCGCAGCAGCCAGTGGGCGATGCCGGCGACCCCGGGCTCCATCACCTGGGGCCAGCCGCCCTCGGGCAGGGTCCACTCTTCGATGACGGTGCCGTCGCGGTCCACGACCTTCTCGATCCAGTGCGGCTCGACCAGCTTGCCGTACGATGCGAAGGCGCTGTAGGCCCGCGCCAGCTCGACCATCGTGAGCGAGCTCGACCCCAGCCCCATGCTGAGGTCGCAGCTTCGACACCACACCCGCCCCTTGTCGTCCTTGCGGGCGTCGACGCAGGGGTCGGTGTCGGGGATCTCATCGATGGGCAGCCAGTCGCACACGCGCAGGTTGACGTCGCACGACCGGCACCAGGTGCTGTCGCCGTCGCGCTGACCGTCGTCCATACAGGTCTTGGAGCCGTTCACGAAGCGGTCTTCGCCCTCGACCCGAACGGATTGAGCGTCCGCCCGGACCAGCGGGCACGACTCCGGCTCGCAGTACTCGCACCAGACCATGCCCCTGACGGCGGACTCCGAGAGCGCGCCGGGGCAGGCCTTCGCTTCGTCGGAGGTGGCCTTGATGTGGGTGCGGCTGCACTTGGGCTCTGGGTAGCCGATGCGGAGGGCGGGCCCCGCGAGCTGGAACACGGGCTCGAGGCCGACCTTGTCGAGCACGCGCACGGTGCAGACGTTGCGCGACATCTGGAGCGCGCGCCGCAGGGTCACATCACCGAGGTACTCGCCGCCGTAGTTGCCAGGCTTCCACAGGTTGCCGCCGATGGTCTGGAAGACCGTGGGGGCGTCTTGTACGATCGAGCCCGCCGTGAAGTCGCGGGTGCCGATGGCAGCGGCGTAGACGATGGGCTTGATGGTCGAGCCGACCTGACGCCGGGCCTGCGTGACCCGGTTGTATTCGGAGTCTTCGAAGTCGACCCCGCCGACCATCGCGAGCACGGCGCCATCGGACTGTCGGTACGAGAAGAGGGCCCCCTGGAGCTCGGGAGACTGGTAGAGGCGGGCGGCGGCGAAGAGCCCTGGCCCCGCGGCGTCGTAGCCTTTGAGGTTGTCCACCGACTGGGCGTCGCGGGCCTCGATGGTGACCTGGACCACCTCACCGACGTGCAGCACCTCGGTCATGTCTTTCTGGGACCGGTACCGGAAGCTGCGCTCCGGGTTCGGGGCGTAGCCCCAGGTGGTCCAGGACAAGGGGATGAGCGCGCGATGGGCGCCCACGCCCACGACCGCGTGCTTCTTGGCGACATCGAGCACCACCGCCTCGTATCGGCGCCCCTCCTCGAGGACGCTGCGCGCGGGAACCGGCCCGTAGCCGCCGCCCTTCGCCGGGTCGGCGACCGTGAGCTGGGTGCGGCTCATCTCCTCTCGCAGCGCGGCCTCCTGGGCCTCGAGTCGCTGCTGCACCTGCGCTTCGGTGAGGGTCTCTGCGGGGCCGCGCCAGCCGGTCTGCTCATCGGCCCAGGTCACGCCCTTGACCAGCGCCTGCTGTGCGGCCTGCTGGAGCTCGAGGTCGGCGGTGGTTCGAACGGACAGGCCGTCGTTGTAGATCTTGTCGTGCCCGTAGGTCTCGACCAGATACCGCCGCACGTGCTCGGTGAAGTAGGGCGCGGTGGTGAGGAACTCGTTGTCCTTCTGGACCACCTTGACGGCCTCGGCCCGCGCGGCGTCGTGCTCGCCCCGGCTGATGTAGTCCTTGGCGAGCAGCTGCCCGAGCACGTAGCCCTGGCGAGCGTAGGCCTTGTCCCAGTTGCGGTGCGGCGAGTAGTCGCTCGGCCGCTGAGGCAGGCCGGCGATGATGGCGGCCTCGGCGAGGGTGAGGTCTGCGGCGTGCTTGTCGAAGTAGGTGCGCGCTGCGGCCTCGACCCCGTAGGCGCCCGACCCGAGGTAGATCTCGTTCAGGTACAGGTAGAGGATGTGCTCCTTCGTGAAGGCCTCCTCAATCCGGTTGCTGAGGATGATCTCCTTGATCTTGCGCTCGTACGTCTTGTCCTTGGTGAGCAGGAAGTTCCGCGCCACCTGCATGGTGATGGTGGACGCGCCCTGGGCCTTGCGCCCCTTGACGAGGTTGCGCCCGATGGCCCGCAGGATGCCTTCGTAGTCGACGCCTCCGTGGGTCCAGAAGTTCGCGTCCTCGGCGGCGATGAAGGCGTTCTTCAGCACATCCGGGATCTGCTCGAGGGGCGTTACGTACCGCCGCTTCTCGGGGGATAGCGGACATAAGGCCCCTTATCGGAACTTCGGCCGCGTAGCGACCGCGGCGGCCGAAGGAGCGCGCGCGCCGTAGACGCCATTCGCAGGTCCGCTTTCCCCGCCTGAAGGCCCGCCACCGTCCGAATTCTGTTCA
>JBDQIL010000464.1:0-4671 GCA_040264415.1 Myxococcota bacterium | reverse complement strand
GGCGCAGGGGGCCGCGCGGGCGCGGTCGGCACCGGCGCGGTGTAGGTCAGCTGGAAGATCGCCCGCTTCAGCACCTCGAGATCTTCTGGATGGAGCCGCTCGAGGTCCGGGAGGGTGAGCTTGGTCTTGCTCCCAAGCTTCGTGACGCAGCGGCTGATCATCACGAGCTCGTAGACCGCGTCGGTCGGCTGGAGGGTGTACTCCTTCGAGAGGCCGACCCGGTACTCGTCTGCCCCCGTGATGGGCCGGACCTCGGCCGTCGTGTGCACCTCGCCAGACGTGTCGATGAAGCCGAAGGGGAGCACCACGGTGCGACGGTCGGCGGTGGCCCGGGGCATGGAGGCTCCAATGAGCGAGGCGAGGTGCGAGCGCCTAACCGCCGTGTGGCGGCGTCGTCACTCTGAGAGGCCGCACCCGGCTCCGTAGTCCACGGCCGTGCCGAAGCCGCCGCCCAGCGCTGCGTTGGCGGCGGCGCGGACGTCCTCACAGGCCCCCGTCCCCGAGGCCCCGCCGCGGCAGGTCACCGACGCCACCCGGGTGATGCCGGTGGAGGCGTCGCCGTAGGCGCCGACGTTGGCGTCGCCGATGGCGGGGTCACAGGCCAGCGACACCATCTGGTCTCTGAGCGTGCCGCTCGTCGAGCCCTCCGACAGGCACGAGCAGTCGTTGGAGGCGGCGTTGTAGAACGGGTTGTCCAGGCCAGCGGCGCTGCACATCCCGGGGCAGTCCGACTCGGTGAGCGCCGCCGACGTGCAGGTGAGCGCCACGCCGCTGGGGGACTCGTCTGCGCGGGTCTCTCCCCAGCCCACGAAGGTGTCGCTGGCGTCGCCGGTCGTCTGCAGGCACAGCGCCCAGGCGGCCTCCCCCACACCGAGGAGGTCGCAGCCCTCGCCGAGGCACCCGCCGGTGAGCTCGGTGGAGCCGTCGGTCCCGTCTGCCCCGTCGGACGCGCCATCCGCTCCGTCGGACGCGCCATCGGCTCCGTCGGACGCGCCATCGGCCCCGTCGGCGCCTGTCGAAGCCGGGCCGGAGTCTCCACCGCCGTCGTCCTTGTCGCCGCAGCCGCCGAGCGACAGGGCCAGGGTGGCGGTCATGAGGGCGAGGACGGCGGGCCGGCGCATGGGGTCTCCGAGTCGGCGGTGGATGCGGACGATAGCCGCCGGTGCGGCGATCCTCAACGCGTCGCGGACCGAGCGGGCGCGTGGTCGGCGCGTCGCGATGCCGCACGACCGGTGCGCCACGGGCCCGGCGGCTCGCGTCGGCCGGGTAGTGACGGGGCGGTCCGCAGCGTGGGTGGTCTCGGCGTCCCGTCCTGACTGGGGTCATCCGCGAGGGCCCCCCTGGGCCGCCGCTGGCCCGCCCCTGGTTCGTGCGTGATACCGTGCCGGCTCTCTCGGAGGTCTGTCATGGCAACCCGATCCCTGCTCCCGTTTTGCGCGCTGGCCCTGCTCCTGGCCTGTGGCGACAAAGACGACGGAGACTCCGGCTCGTCGGTCACCACCGAGGCCGACGCCGACGGCGACGGCCACCCCGCCAGCGTCGACTGCGACGACAACGACGCCGCGGTGAACCCCGGCGCGGCCGAGGTCTGCGACGGCGCCGACAACGACTGCGACGGCCTGGTGGACGACGACGACGACTCGCTCGCGGCCGACAGCGTGGCCACGTTCTACGTAGACAGCGACGGCGACGGCCACGGCGTGCCGGGGGAGACCGTCGCCGCCTGCGCCGCCCCCGAGGGCTACGCCGAGACCGCCGACGACTGCGACGACCTCGAGGCCACCACCAGCCCCACGGCCGCCGAGGTCTGTGACGACGGCGTTGACAACAACTGCACCATCATCACCGACTGCGACGACTCGGCGTGCGGCGGTGACGCGGCGTGCCAGCCCGTGCTCACCGAGGTCAGCCCCGACGCCGGCGCCTACTTCCCCATGAGCGTCACCCTCACCGGCGCGGGCTTCGCCTACGACACCGCGGGCACCACGAGCGTCACGGTCGACGGCGCGGCGGCGGCCGACGTCGTGGTGGTCGATGACTCCACCATCACCGCCACCTTCCCGGCGGCCGCGTCGCCGGTGGGCGACGTCGACGTCGTGCTCACCAACGACAACGGCTCTGCCACGTTGACCGCGGGCTTCGCGTACGGTGAGTGCATCTACCTGGCGACCGGGCGCGACACGAAGAAGGGCAGCCTCTACTGCATCAACGACGACGGCTTCGACGTCCGCGAGGTCGGCCCCATCGTCACTGCCGACGGCGAGGCGCTCGCGGTCACGGGGCTCGCGGCGCACCCCACAGACGGCCTGCTCTACGCCACGGAGGCCACCTACGGGGGCGCCTCGCGGTTGTTCTCGATCGACCCCGCCACGGCGGAGGCCACCATCATCGGCCCGCTCACCGACTCGCGCGATCCGTCCGGAACCCACGGTTCGGTGCCGGACATCACGTTCGTCGGCAGCCGCTTGGTGGGGTGGTCGCATCATTACCTCAGCGTCGGCGGGACGGTCGCGTACAACCAGCCGGTGGAGATCAACACCAGCACCGGCGAGACCACCTTCCTGGCCACGGGCTCTGGAGAGGCGTCCTGCTGGAACTGCGGGTTGGCGGCCGACAGCGCCGGCATGGTCTACCTGCTCGACAGCGGCTTGGACGGGACGCTCTACCGGGTCAACCCCACCACCGGCATGATGGAGGAGCTCGGCGACATCGACGACACCTCGCTCATCAACAACGGCAACTCCGGCGCGACCTTCCACGAAGGCAACCTGGTGGCGCTCGACTGCGACTACGGCGCCTCGGGTGCCTGCGCGCTGGGCTTCGTGGCTGATCACGACACGTCCGCGCCTGCGGCCGTCGTAGACAGCTTCAACATCATCCTGCCCAGCGGCGTGGATGGCCTCGCGAGCTTCAACCCCTGATCTGGCGCTGGGAGGCTTGACCCTCCCCGAGGAGACCCCATGACCCGCACCTTTGCTGCTTGGACCATCGTGGCTACGCTGGGCCTGCTGGCCCTGCCCGCCTGCGGCGACAAGGACGACGGCGACGACGGCTCGAGCGCCGACGTCGACGCCGACGACGACGGCTACACCGCGAGCTTCGACTGCGACGACGACGACGCCGCGGTGAACCCCGGGGCCGCCGAGGTCTGTGACGGGGCAGACAACGACTGCGACGGTCTGGTGGACGACGACGACGACAGCCTCGCCGCTTCGAGCACCACCGCCTTCTTCGCCGACGCCGACGGCGATGGCGCAGGCGACCCCGCCGCGAGCGCGCAGGCCTGCGCTGCCCCCGATGGCTACGTCGAAGACAACCTCGACTGCGACGACACCGTGGCCACCACCTACGGCGGCGCCGACGAGATCTGCGACGACGGGGTGGACAACACCTGCGACCTCGTCGTGGACTGCGACGACACCACCTGCGGCGGCGACGCGCTCTGCGCGCCGGTGATCGACGGCGTCGCGCCCGCGACCAACTACTTCGGCAGCGAGACCGCGATCACCATCACGGGCTCGGGCTTCACCTGGGACACGGTGACCACCACCACCGTCACGGTGGGTCCCGAGACCGCCACCGACGTCGTGGTCGTAGACGAGTACACCATCACCGCCACGGTTCCGGCCGTCGCTGCACCCGGCGTGGCCGACGTCGTCGTGAGCAACGACAACGGCTCGGCGACGCTCACGGGCGGGTTCCGGTGGGTCAACTGCCTGTACGCCGCCGCAGGGCGCGAGGGGGTCGCCGGCAGCCTCTACTGCATCGATGTCTTTGGGGGAACGGTCATCGAGGTGGGTCCCTTGGCCGTGGGCTTCACCGGCATGGCCTTCGCGCCCGACGGCACGCTGTACGGCTTCGAGTCCTCCGAGATGACAAGCGGCAACCTGCACATCATCGACCCCGCCACCGCCGCGCTCACGCTGGTGGGACCCACCGACTCCACGGCCTCGGGCGACAACTACGCGTCGTGCCCCGACATGACCTTCGTGGGCAGCACGCTGGTGGCTTGGGCCGAAGACTACGAGGACGGCGGCGAAGACGACCCGGTCGCCATCGACACGGCCACCGGCGCGGTCACCAAGATCGCCGTCCAGAGCGACGAGAACACGTCCAACACGGGCCTCGCCCACGACGGCGCGGGCACGGTCTACCTGCTGAAGGGCGGCCTCGACGGCGAGCTCTGGACGGTGGACGCGTCCAGCGGCGCGATGACGCTGGTTGGCACGCTGGACTACTCGGGTCTCGCCACGGCTGGCGACAACTCGGGCGGCGCCACCTTCTTGGGTGGGGTGTTGTACTCGCTGGCCTGCGAGTCCGGCGCCGACGGCGCGTGCGGGCTGGCCTCGGTCGATCCGTCCACGCTCGTCGTGACCGACCTGGGCATCGCCCTGCCGGCGGGCCTCGACGCGCTGGCCAGCCCGTCGTTCTGAGGGGGACGTTGATCGTGAACCGCTGCGCCGCGCTCCTCGCGCTGATGTGGGCGTGTGGCTCTGAGCCCGCGCCCGACGCGGCACCGCAGGCACCGGCAGCGGCCGGCCCGGGGCCGCGCGTCGCTGCGGCGCCCCCCCTGACGAGACCGCCGCGGAGCGCCGCACGCGGCTCAACCGAGAGGCCGACCTCGCGGCCGGCATCGACCCCGACAAGCCCTTGCCGACCTGGAACCTCGCC
>JBDQIL010000463.1:0-4680 GCA_040264415.1 Myxococcota bacterium | reverse complement strand
GCAGGGCCGAGCCCCCAGCGACGCCTGATGGCGCTACGATGGCGGCTCCCTTCGCCTCGGTGCTGCGATGCGTCTCTGCTGCCCCCTGTTGGCCCTCTCGCTGCTCTCCGCCTGCGGCTCCCCCGAGCCCGCGGCGTCTGAGCCGGCGGATGTGGGCGGCGAGGGCGCGGATGGTTCAGATGGTTCAGATGGCACCGACGGGGTGGACGGCGGCGATGGCGCGGACGGCGGCGACTCGGGCGCGCTCGACTGCGGCGACTGGATGCAGTCCGACGGCGACGGCGGCTGCGAAGACATCGACGAGTGCGAGGCCGACAACGGCGGCTGCGGCGACCCCACCCTCTGGGAGTGCCAGAACGAGGTCGGCGCTGCGCCCACCTGCGTCTTCGACTGGACCGACGACGTCGCCGCCCTGACGGACGGGGTCTCGACGGTGGTGCACGGCGGGTCGCTGTCGAGCCGGATGGTGGTGTGGGGCGACACCGCCTTCCCCCTGTTCGCCAACGACGCCGACCAGGTCTTCGCGGCGGGCGCCCGGGTGGGCGCCGGAAAGGCCCTGCACCTGGGCCACGAGGGGCAGCTCTCCGGCGCCCTCACCGGAGAGGGGGACGGCGCGGTCGTGTTGCGCAACGCCCTGGCCTGGATGCTGCCCGACGGCGGCGTGGTGGGCGTGTCGAGCGGCATGACCGCGGCGGCGACCTTCCTCGAGGCAGAGGGCTTTGCGGTGGTCACGGTGGGCCCCGACGACCTCGACACGGTGGACCTGTGGGTGACCACCACCTACGACGACCACAGCGCCGACCAAGACGCCGCCATCGGCGCGTGGCTCGAGGCCGGCGGGGCGGTGATCGCCGGCGGGCACGCCTGGTGGTGGGCCTACTCCACCGGCGGAGACGACCCCTTCCACGACCACCCGGGCAACCAGTGGTTGGGCGCCGCCGGCCTCACCTTGACTGGCGACACGGCGTCGGCGGCGTCGGTCTCGGTGTCGGGCGGTCCCGACCCGTTGCTGCACGCCGGCCGGGCGCTGTCGGCCGCGGCTGACCACCTGGCGGGCGAGACGCTGCCCGACGCCCAGGCCTGGCTCGCCGCCGACAGCGCAGGCTTCGCCGCGTCGGTGCTGCCGGTGGACTCCCCCTGGTTCGAAGACGCCCACGCCGTGCTCGCGGCCACCGATCCCGTGGTGCCGTCGGCCGACGACCCGGTGGAGCCGGCCACCGAGCCCATCGACGCCCTGGTGGTGCGCATCGACCACGCGCTGGCTGAGCGGCTGCCGGTCGATGCGCTCACCGCCCACCCGGCGGCCGTCGACTTCCCGGGCGCCGTGCCCGCCGACGCCCCGCGGGTCTCGGCGACCGTCGAGCTGCAAGCCGCCTACGCGGGCCGCGACAGCCGGTACCTGTACTCTGGGGCGGGCGGCGACCGCATCGTCTCCACCGGGCTGTATGTGCCGCCGGGCGAGGTCGTGACCGTCACCGCGCCCTCGGCGTGGGCGAGCGCGGGCCTCTGGCTGCAGGTGGGGGCCCACACCGACACCCTGTGGGGCAAGGACGCCTGGGAGCGCTCGCCCGACGTGGTGCGCCGCTTCGACCTCGACGCCGAGACCGTGTCGGTCGGCAGCGCCTTCGGCGGGCTGCTCTTCGTGCGGGTGCCGGCGGGGGGCGACGCCGGGTCCGGCTCGCTGTCCGTCGACGGCGCGGTCGAGGCCCCGCGGTTCGTGGCGGGCGCCGACAGCGACGCCGACTGGACCGGCGGCCTGCGGGACGCGCCCGCGCCCTGGGCCGAGCTCGAGACCGACGGCCTGGTGCTCACGGTCCCCTCCACCGAGATCCGCGACCTCGACGACCCCACCGCGCTCATGGCCTTCTGGCAGGACGTGATGGACGCCCAGGCCGACCTCGCGGCGATCTCTCTCGATCGGGTGCGCGCCGAGCGCGTCGTCACCGACCGGCAGATCAGCGCGGGCTGGATGCACTCCGGCTACCCGATCATGGCCCACAACGCCTCGGCCCCCGACCTCACGTCGTGGGACCACCTTTCGGCGAGCGGCGACTGGGGCGCCTTCCACGAGCTGGGCCACAACCACCAGTGGCGGGACTGGCTGCTGCCGGGCACCACCGAGACCAGCTGCAACCTGTGGAGCGTCTACACGATGGAGGAGGTGGTCGGCATCGACCGATCGGCGGGCCACAGCGCGCTGTCGGCGCCCAGCCGCGCCGACCGGATCTCGGCCTACGTCGCGGGCGGGCGAAACTTCTCCGCCGATTGGAGCGTGTGGACCGCGCTCGAGACGTGGCTGCAGCTCCAGGAGGCCTTCGGCTGGGAGCCGCTCATCGCGGTGCAGACCGCCTACCTGGCCGACGCGCCGGGCGACGACCCCGGCACCGACGCCGGCCGCATCGACCGCTGGGTCACCCGCATGTCGGTGGCCACCGGCCGCGACCTCACGCCCTTCACCGACGCGTGGGGGGTGCCGCTGAGCGCGTCGGCGCGGGCCGCGGTGGCTCACCTCCCCGCATGGACCGACCACCCGATGCCCTGAGGCGCGCCGTCAGCCGGCCGGCGTGTCGTCGCAGACGTCGCCCAGCCCGTCGCCGTCGGAGTCGATCTGGTCGCTCGTGAAGGCGCCGTCGGGGGCCAACGACAGGGTGAGGTCGGTGATCGGCTGGTCGGCGCCGTCGAGGATGCGGACGTACTGGCCCCAGCCGCCACCCTGGTCGCGCACCTTGATCACCAGGCGCTGCCAGTCGCCGGACAGCGCGATGGGCGCCTGGAATTGGTCGATGTTGGTGCCCTGACAGGCGTCCACCTCGAGCACCTCGACCCCGTCGAACCACACCCGCGCGCCGTCGTCGACGCCGAGCGCGAGGGTGGCGTCTTGGGCGGCGGCCGCCCGCAGGTACAAGGCCGTGTAGACCTCGCGCGGCGCCCCCACGCTGGCGTAGGGGGCGACGAAGTCGACCCGGTCGCCGGTGACCGCGAGCACGTGCCAGGTCATGGGGCCGGCGGCCATGCCGAGGGTGGGCTCGACCGCTGCGTCATCCACGGCGTCGAGCAGCGCGTCGTCGGACGGGCGGCACCGGTTGGCGCTGGTGGTGCCGGTGAAGGGGGCCGCCGCCAGCCAGGTGCGAAAGAAGCCGGCGCCCGACGGCGCGAAGGTGACGACGTCGGGGCCGTTCGGCACCAGGGGGCAGTTGTCTTCGTCGTCGGGGACGCCGTCGCCGTCGTCGTCGTCGTCGCACGACAGGGGCAGGCCGTCGCCGTCCGGATCGTCTCCGTCCTCGAGGGCGAAGTCGGTGTCGCTGGGAGCCAGCACGTCGACGTCGAGGGTGTAGGCGGGCACCGTGCCGTCTGCGAGGGGCCGCACGCAGACCGACCGGGCGCCGCCGTCGAGGAAGCGCGCGCCCGCCGCGCGAACGGGGTCGAGGACGGCGCAGCCGTCGTCGCCGGGCCCGCCCGTGGCCACCACGCCCCCGTCCGGGCCGTGCAGGGTGAGCGTGGCGGGGGACGCGCAGCCTCCCGAGAGGGCGGCCGCGATCGACGCGCAGTCCTCCACCGGGATCGACCAGCAGTCGCGGTCGCCGGCGGGCAGCGCGCCGTGGGCGGGGCCGCCCAGCCAGTCGGTGGCGGCGTCCCAGGTGTCGTTGGGCTCGGCCTCGAGGGGGCCGTCTTCGGCGGCGCAGCTGGGGGTGCAGCCATCTCCGCCCCACGCGTTCGCGTCGTCGCAGGCCTCGCCCGCGTCGGTCACCGCGTCGCCGCACCACGGCAGCCGGCAAGAGGCGCGGCAGGCGTCGGGCGCCGTGTCGGAGTTGGCGTCGCCGTCGTCGCACTGCTCGTCCGCGTCGAGCACGCCGTCGCCGCAGCCCGGGGGGGCCCAGGGCGCCGCGCTGTCGACCCGGCCGCTGTCGGCGGAGATCGGGGTGTCGCTGGACCCCGGCTCGGCGCAGCCCGCGAGGGCTGCCACCAGCAGGAGCAGCGGCGAGGTCGAGCGCGCGGGGGGAGCGGTCATGCGAGCCACCCTACCCCCAGCGACCGCCGATCGCTTGGGCTACCGTGGCGCCATGCTGCCTGCTGTGCTCTTGTCCGCTGCCTCTGCCGTCGCCGCTCCGATCTGGTTCTTTCCGGGCGAGGGGCCGCGGACGGTCACGCTCGCCGACGGCCACATCGGCGACCTGCAGGCGCGGCTGACCGGCGAGGTGCTCGCGCAGACCGCCGACCCCGACGCGCTGCGGGCGCTCCCGCAGGTGGGCCAGCTCACGGTCATGGCCGGTGGAGACGGCGTGGTGCGGCTCTGGCCGGCCGCGGGCGTCGAGCCGGCCGCGCTCTCTCGCGCCCTGCGCGCGCGGGCCGACGTGCGCTGGTCACACCCCGACCTCGTGCTGCCCACCGTGCTCCACGACGTCCCCGACGATCCCCTGTTCGCCGACGAATGGCACCTCGAGAACGTCGGCCAGAGCGGTGGGATGGTGGGGGCAGACATCCACGCTGTGCCGGCCTGGGGCGTGACCAATGGGGCCGGCGTCATCGTGGCGGTGGTCGACTCGGGGGTCGACAGCGCTCACCCCGATCTCGACGTGATCGTCGGCCATGACTACATCGACGACGACGACGACGGCAACCCCACCGACAACGCCCACGGCACCGCGGCGGCGGGGGTGGCGGCCGCGGTGCCGTGGGCGT
>JBDQIL010000462.1:0-4684 GCA_040264415.1 Myxococcota bacterium | reverse complement strand
GGCGGATCGCGCCCGCCCCGGCCACCGCGCCGAGCAGCACCCCCCCCGTCCACAAGGCCCCGAGGAGGACGGCGAGCCCCTGCCCGGGCTCGGGCGCCTGCACAGCGGTCCGAAGCGCCTCGTGGGCCCGCGCCCGGGCGGCACCGACCCGCTCCAGCGACCCCACCAGCCCGCGCGCCTGGCGGTGCCCCCAGAGGAACTCGCGCCCCTGGGCCGCCTCGAGCTCGGCGGCGAACGAGGGTGCGTCCGCCCCCCCCTGCCGCCGCACCGCCTCGTCGATGTAGTGCAGCGTCTGTTGCTCGATGCCCGGCGCGTAGGGGCGGCTGAGGGCGCCCGCGGCCGCATAGGACAGCGCGACGGCGGCGAGGATGGAGACCCAGGCGCGGCCGCGGGCCAGCCGGCCTGGCAGGGTGGACGCCACCACCGCGGCGACGACCAGCGCCGGCGCCGCGGTGAACAGCCCCCGAACGTCGAGCACCAGCGTGAGCCCCGCCACGGCCGCGGTCGCGGCCACCAGGCCGGCGGTCCGCCACCGCGCGGCGCCCGTGGCCATCGCGCCGCAGGCCACCCCCGCCGTGACGGTCCAGGGATAGAAGGTGATGGTGTCGCCGAGGTTCCAGAGGGGCTGCAGCGCCACCACGATCACGGCCGCGCCCACGCCGGCCGCCGGTCGGCCGCTCGCCGCCCACGCCCAGGCGGCCGCGCCGCCCACCAGCACCCCGCGCGCGAGCTGGGCGCTCACCCACAGCGCGTCGATGATGCCGAGGGGGCGGGCCAGCAGCGCGGGCAGCAGGGCGCCGGCGACCCCGCGCTGTCTCGGCACGGCGTCCCAGTCGCCGTCGCGCACAGCGGCTACGGCCCCGCAGCACTGGTCGAAGTCGGAGGCCAGCACGGGCACGTTCGGAAGCAGGTCGGGCAGGAGCCCTGCGCCGAGCAGGGCCACCGTCGGGCCGAGCGCCAGGCTGCCGAGCAGCCACGGCGCGGGCGCCCCATCCAGCCGGGGCCGCGCCGCGCGGGCGACGGCCGCCACCCCCACGGCGATGACCACCAGCGGGAGCAGGGCCTGGGCCAGCAGGGGCAGCGCGTTCATGGGGGCCTCGGGGCGACGGGGTCAGCCCCGAAGGCGGGCCCCGAAGCGCTCGCCCAGGGCGGCGACGATGGCGTCGCGCTCGGCCTCGCCCTCCTCCATCCGCAGCGTGCGGGTGGGATCGGCGACGTGGAGCCGCAGGCCCAGCGACCGCTCGCCCTCGGCGATCCCCTTGCCCGCGTACAGGTCGAAGACGGTGACGGTGCGCAGCAGGGGCCCGCCGGCGGAGCGGGCCGCGTCGACCAGGGCGGCCGCCGGGACGTCGGTGGCCACGAGCAGCGAGATGTCGAGGTCGATGCCGGGGAACCGCGCCGGCCCCGGCGCGTGGAAGTCGACGGTCGCGCGGTCGAGGATGGGCTGGAGGTCGAGCTCAGCGGCGAAGACCCGCCGGCCGTCGAGGTCGAAGGCCGTGGCCACCGCCGGGTGGAGCTCGCCCATGTGGCCCAGGACCACCGGCGCGGGGTCGTCGGGCGCGCGCACGGTGACCGCGGCGCAGATGCCGGGATGGAACGGCGCCGCCGAGGCGGCGACGCGGCCCAGCTCGCCCACGTGGAAGTGGGAGAGCAGCCCCTCGATCGCGGCCGCGAGGTCGAAGAGGTCGGCGTCGCGCGCGGGCCCAGCGTGCAGGCCGGCCGGCGCCACCGGACCCGCCATGATCACCGCCACCTTCATGGGCTCGGCGGGCAGGCCGTCGGGGTCGGTGGAGGCCTCGGGGTGCACCACCGGGCCCACCTCGAACAGGTGCGCGGACGGGCTGTGGCGCAGGTTGTCGCGCACGTGCTCGACCAGGTGCCCCAGCAGGGTGCGGCGCATGACCCGGCGGTCTTCGGAGATGGGGTTGAGCAGGGTGGTGTAGGCGCGCTCGGGGGGCGCGGCCGTGCCGGCGAAGAGGCGGTCCTCCACCTCGGGGCTGGTGAGCGAGTAGCTCAGGGTCTGCTGCAGCCCCGCGGCCACCAGGGTGTCTTCGACCGCCCGCCGCAGCACGACGGCCCGCGGCTGCGGCCGCTGGGGCACCGGCTCGACCGGCATCGTGGACGGCATGGCGTCGAAGCCCTCGAGCCGGGCCACCTCTTCGACGAGGTCGTGGGGACCCTCGACGTCCTGGCGGCTCGTGGGCACGGTGACGTGCAGGGTGTCGCCGGCCTTCTCGCGGGCCACGGTGAACGCGGCCCGCTCGAGCAGCTCGACCACCCGGTCTTCGGTGAACGACATGCCGAGCGCGGCGTTCAGCGCAGTGACCTTCAGCTGGAGGACGGGCTCGGTGAGCGCGGTGGGCGCCCAGAGGCCAGCGCCGCGCACCACCAGGTCGGGGCAGGTCTCGCCGAGCACCGCCAGGATGCGACGGATGGCCCGCTCGCAGCCCGCCGGGTCGGTGCCCCGCGAGAAGCGGGCCGACGACTCGCTGAAGGTGAGCGTGGCCGCCTGTGAGCGACGCACCGCGATGGGGTCGAAGTGGGCCGACTCGAGCAGCAGGCGGGTGGTGCCGGCGCTCACCTGGGTCTCGAAGCCGCCCATCACGCCGGCCTGGGCCACGGGCACGTCGCCCGAGGTGATCAGCGGCAGGCCGTCGGGCAGCGGCGTGGGGTCGGCGTCGTCGTCGGCCACGAGCGGCTTGAAGACCTCGTCGGGCCCGCTGGCGCGCACGTGCAGTTTCAGGCTGGGCAGGGCGTCGGCGTCGTAGGCGTGGGTGGGCTGGCCCAGCTCGAGCATCACGTAGTTGGACGCGTCCACCACGTTGTTGATGGGCTGCTGGCCGGCGGCCACGAGGCGGCGCTGCACCCAGGCCGGCGACGGCGCGACGACCACGCCCTCGACCAAGGCGGTCGCGAAGCGGTCGCACAGCGCGGGGTCGGCGGCGCTGGGGCTGAGGTCGGAGCCCGGGTCGAAGTCGAGCGCGCGCTCGGCGACGTCGAGGGCGGCCGGCGCGCTGCGGATGGCTCCCACCTCTCGGGCCACGCCCAAGACGCTCTGGCACCGGGCGATGTTGGGCAGGATGGCGATGGTGAGCACGCGGTCGGCCGCGGCGTCTTCGGGCACCGTGACCACGTCGGCCACGGGCGTCCCGGCCGCGATGGCGTCGCCGAGGACCATCACGCCGGCGTGATCGTCGCCCAGCCCCAGCTCGAAGGGCGAGCAGCCCACCGCCTCGGACGGGTGGCCGTAGGTCTCGCGCTGCTGCACCAGCATCAGCGCCAGCGCGCCGTCGGGCTTGCGGGTGAAGACCTGGGCGCCGGGGAGGGCCACGGCGATGCGAACCCCGGGGCCCGCGTCGAGCAGGTTGGGCGCCTTCGACACCACCGACAGGGTGCGGTCGCCGACGTCCACCTGGAAGGCGCGGACCGCCTCGTTGACGACCGCGGCCTGGGCGATCACGCCCACCACCACGGCGTGGTGCAGCGCGCCCAAGGCGTCGATGTGCTCGATCTCGGAGCCGGCGATGGTGAGCTGCTCGGACAGCGCGTCGGGGGAGACGCCGTCGAGGGCGACGTGTCGCCCCAGCCAGGAGATGGGGACGCGCATGGCGGACCTCTCAGTCGATCTGCGGGGCTTCCGTCAGCGGAAGTGGGCGAGGAAGCGGGTGTCGTTGCGGAAGAAGTGCCGGATGTCGTCGATGTTGTGGCGCAACATCAGCGTGCGCTCGGTGCCCAGCCCGAAGGCGATGCCCCGGTGGGTCGCCGGGTCGTAGCCGCCGTGGGCCAGCACCGCGGGGTGCACCTGGCCGGCGCCGGCGATCTCGAGCCAGCCGGTGTACTTGCAGACTCGGCAGCCCGCGCCGCCGCACAGCGTGCAGCCGATGTCGACCTCGACCGAGGGCTCGGTGAAGGGGAAGTACGAGCCGCGGAGGCGCACCTCGCCGGCCGCGCCGAACAGCGCGCGGGCGTAGGCCATGAGCACGCCCTTGAGGTCGCTCATGCGCACGTTGGGCCCCACGAGCAGGCCCTCGACCTGGTGGAACTGCATCTCGGACCGCGTGGTGATGTCTTCGTTGCGGTAGCAGAGGCCCGGCAGGATGACGCGGATGGGCCCGGGGCCCAGGGCCCGCATGGCCCGCACCTGTCCGGCGGTGGTGTGCGTGCGGAGCACGTGGCCGTCGGTGGTGAAGAAGGTGTCCTGCATGTCGCGCGCGGGGTGGTGCGGCGGCATGTTGGCGGCTTCGAAGTTGTAGAAGTCGGTCTCGACGTGCGGCGACTCGAAGACCGAGAAGCCCAGCTGCCCGAAGATGTCTACGACCTCGCGCAAGGCGACCACCGAGGGGTGCAGCCCGCCCTGCCGCCGCGCCCGCGCCGGCAGCGTCACGTCCACCCGCTCCGACGCCAGCCGCTGCTGCAACGCCGCTTGCGCCGCGGCCTGCTTGGCGCCGTCGAAGGCCGCCTGCAGGGCCTGGCTCACGGTGTGGATGGCCTGCCCGAAGGCCCGCCGCTGGTCCTTCGGCTGCTTGCCGATGGTGCGCTTGTAGGCGTTGGCCTGACCAGACGGCGCGAGGTGGGACCGGTACCAGTCCTCCAGCGCCGCCTCACCATCGACCGCGGCCAGCTCGGCCAGCGCGCGGTCGCGGTAGGCCTCCAGTTCGTCCTGGGCCATGGGGGTCCTCGCGGG
>JBDQIL010000461.1:0-4686 GCA_040264415.1 Myxococcota bacterium | reverse complement strand
CAGCCGGTGGGCGTGGTCGAGGCCCCGCGCCACGTCGGCCATGAGCCGCCCGATGTGGCCATAGTGTCGGCGACCGCCCTGGCGCAGCCGGCGGCTGATCATCGCGAGGTTGGGGCCCGCCACGTACTCCATCGCCAGCCAGGGGACCCCATCCTGCTCCCCCACCTCGAAGACCTGGGCGATGTTGGGGTGGCTCAGCCGCGCGCTCAGCCGTGCCTCGTCGAGGAACATGGTGACGTATTCGGGGTCGGCGGCTCGGCCGGGGTCGAGCATCTTCACCAGCACCAGCGTTCGGAAGCCCCCCAGGCCGGCGAGCGTGCAGCGCCAGGTCTGAGACATGCCCCCCTGCCCGACGGCGCGGTCGACTCGGTACCGGCCGATGACGGTTCGATCGGGGGCGCGCGTCGGGTGCGCAGTGGTCATGGAGCCTCCCAGGGACAGGGCGCGAGCGCCCGCCCCCTCATTTCAACACCGCCACCGCACCGCATCCAAGGGGTCGGCGGGCGTCATGACCTCCTTTGACACACGCGCCCTCACCTCGACCCGCCCGAACCCGGGCTACCCTGCCGGGTGCGCTCCGTGAGGTCCCAACCACCGCGCGGAGGAGCCCAACCAAGGAGAGAGCGATGCCCCGCGTCGAAGCCAACGGGATCGAGCTGGAGATGGACGAGCGAGGCGAGGGCCCGCCGCTGGTGCTCATCATGGGCATCGGCGCGCAGATGACGCTCTGGCCCGAGGGGCTGCTCGACGCCCTGGCTGACCGCGGCCTCCGCGTCATCCGCTTCGACAACCGCGACATCGGGTTGTCCACCTGGCTCGACCACCACCCGCCGCCCCCCGTGGGGCCGGCGGTGGCCCGCGCCCTGCTCGGGCGACCGGCCCCGGCTCCCTACTCGTTGTGGGACATGGCCGACGACACCGCCGGCCTGCTCGACGCGCTCGACCTCCCCCACGCCCACATCTTCGGCGTCAGCATGGGCGGGATGGTGGCCCAGTGCCTCGCGATCCGACACCCCGACCGGCTCCGCTCGCTCATCTCGATGATGTCTACGACGGGGCAGCGACGCGTCAGCCTGGGCCGCCCCACCGCGCTCGCGGCGCTCTTCGGCAAGCGCCCCCGCACCCGCGACGAGGTCATCGACACCTTCCTCACGTTCAGCCGGGTCGTGTCCGGGTCGGCCTACCCACCCGACGAGGACGAGGTGAGACGGCAGGCCGGCGAGCTCTTCGACCGGGCCCACCATCCGGCTGGCTTCGCGCGGCACATGGCCGCGATCCTCGCCACTGGCGACCGCACCGCCGGCCTGCGGGGGGTGCGCACCCCGTCGCTGGTCCTGCATGGCGACGAAGATCCGCTGGTGCCGCTCGCAGGCGGAAGGGCCACGGCAGCGGCCATCCCGGGGGCCACCCTCTCGGTGCTGCCGGGCCTCGGCCACCACCTCCCGGAGGCGGTCTGGCCCGCCCTCGCCGACCAGGTCGCGGCCCACGTGCGCGCGGCCGACGCGGGCTGAACGCCCGTCCTCCTGGATCCGATCCATGCGAATCGCCCTCTCGATCGAATAGCTTGGCCGGGTCGCCCGTCGGTGGCTCGCCACCGCTCAGCCGGGGCCCACCGCCTCAGGAGAACCCATGTCTCGCGCCTCGACCCGCCTGCTCGCTCTCACCGCAGTCGCGCTCGCATCGGGCTGCACGGCGCTCGACCCCAACGACGAGTTCAGCGCCGTCTACTTCGTCAAGCTCGAGTCCGAGCCCGCCCAGGTGGCGGCCAACGTCCAGACCATCGCGTCGGACTTCGGCATCGAGCCCATCCACATCTACGACTCGGCCAGCGAAGGCTTCAGCGTCCGGCTGCTCCGCAACAGCGACCTGATCTCCCGGGTCGAAGACCTCGCGGTGGTCGAGTACGTGCAAGAAGACGAGAAGGTCGACCGCCTGCCGCCCGACCAGGTGAACGACGACATCGTGTTGGGCGACGACGAGCTCACCACGGGCATCGACCGGATCGGGGGCCCCTACCCCACGGTGCTCGACTGGAGCGGCGTCGAGGTCGCCGTGGTCGACACTGGCGTCGACAGCGGCCACCCCGACCTCAACGTGGTCGCCGAAGCCGACCTGGTGTGCGAGTCGGGCGGCGGTGACTGCGCCAACGGTGGCGACCCCCAGGGCCACGGCACCCACGTGGCGGGCACCATCGGCGCCTACGCCGACGGAGACGGCGTGGTGGGCGTCGCCCCCGGCGTGCCCATCCACGCGGTGCGTGTGCTGGGCGCCGATGGCTCCGGCTACGTGACCGACATCCTCGCGGGCCTCGAGTATGTGCTCGACAACCCCGAGATTCGGGTCGTGAACATGAGCCTCGGCGGCCCCGCCGGCTCCGGCTTCGACGCCCAGCTCGACGACGCCCTCGGCCGCCTTGAGGCCACCGACGTGGTGGTCGCCATCGCCGCCGGCAACGAGGACCAAGACACCGCCAACGTGGTGCCGGCCGGCCTCGACCGCGGCATCGTCGTGAGCGCCTACGACGTGAGCACCGGCGACGACAACGGCTTCGCCTGGTTCTCGAACTACGGCGACGAGGTCGACATCGCCGCGCCGGGGGTCGGCATCCTCAGCACCTGGCCGGGCGGCGGCTACAAGGCCCTCGACGGCACCAGCATGGCGACGCCCCATGTGGCCGGCGCCGCCGCGGCCTACCTGGCCCTCAACCCCAACAAGTCGGCCGCCCAGGTCAGAGACGCGATCGTGAACGGCGGTGAAGACAGCTACAGTGGTCAAGGCGGAGACCACCCCGAGCCCTTGCTCGACTTCGCCGCGCTCACCGGCCTCTAGTCGGCACACACCGGAGCCCTCATGACCCGCGTCGCCCTGGCCCTCCTCGCCACCGCCCTGTCCACCGGCTGCTTCTCCGAGAAAGAGGACGGCAGCGAGGTGGGCGACGTCGACAACTTCTCGTCTGACGGCAGCGACGGAGCCGACGGCAGCGACGGAGCCGACGGCAGCGACGGAGCCGACGGCAGTGACGGAGCCGACGGCAGCGACTCGGCGGCCCCCGTCGACGCCGACGCCGACGGCTTCTCCGCCGAAGACGACTGCGACGACGACGACCCCACGGTCTACCCCGGCGCCGACGAGGACTGCAGCGACACCGACCGCGACTGCGACGGCGACCCGGTCGCCGGCGCCATCGACGTGGTCGAGGGCTGGTTCGACGACGACGGCGACGGATACGGCGACCCCGCTCGCGCCGTCGAGGCCTGCACCCTGCCCAGCGACGCGGTCGACAACGACCTCGACTGCGATGACCGCGACCCGGCCATCAACCCGGCCGCCGCTGAGATCTGCGACGGCGACACCGACGAGGACTGCGACGGAACCATCGACGAGGAGGACACCGACATCGACGCGTGCGAGGCGGTCTCCTGGGACGGGACCTACGCGGGGCCCTTCGATCTCTCGGTCTCCGTCACCACCCTGGGCATCTCCGACACCTGCTCCGGCACGGGCGAGGCCGTGGTCGATTCGTCCACCAGCCCCGCCGTCGCCGCCACGGTGTCGTGCGCCTTCGCCGGCACGCTGGGCACGCTGCTGCCAGGTAGCCAGTCCGGCGACGTAGACGGCGACTTCGACACGCCCAACACCGCGAGCGGCACCCTCGACCTGGCCGGCATCGTCACCGACACCTGGACCGGGACCTTCTCGAGCCCCGACACCTTCACCGCCACCGTGGCCGGCAGCACCACCTACAGCGGCTACGCGATCACCTACACGGGCACCTTCACCGGCACCCGGTAGCTCCCAGACGCGCGCGCAGAGCGATGTACTCCGTCACCGTCTCCATCCGGATCAGCGCCGCGGAGATGCTCCGCTTCTACGCGGGGCAGGCCTCCGAGGTGGTCGCCACCGCGACCGACGGGCGATCCGTGCGCTTCCCCGTCCACGTCTTGCGCCCCTTCGTGACCGAAGCGGGCGTCTCCGGGACGTTTCGGCTGCGCTTCACCTCCGACCGTCGCTTCGTCTCGATCGACCGGGTCAGCGCCGATCGCAGCCGCTGGCGGCCATGGTAGGCTGCGCCCCGTCCGACGCATCGAGCAGGCTGTGTATCGACCCCGACCGTTGATCTTCGTCCTCTGCCTCGCGCTCGGCGCGTGCACGACCAGCGACGACACCGGCACGGCCGCGTCAGCCGTCGCCGAGGGGGCCGAGAAGCCCTCGAAGAAGGGTCGCTCCTACAGCAACCCCGAATCCACGCTCACGAAGGAGGAGAAGGCGGACATCCTCGGCATCTGCACCGCGCTGGTCGAATGCGAGCGGCGCGCGTGCACCAAGGGCCAAGAGCAGGTGCGCCTGGGGGCCATCAACCCCCAGAGCGAGTGGGGCAAGCTGATGGTGAAGCACCTGAACGCGGTCGGTCGAGCCGAGGGGGGCAAGCGGGTGGCGCGGCTCCTCGTCCAAGAAGACCTGAAGTGGGCCAGCAAGGATTGCCGCAAGGTGCTGAAGACCTACAGCAACGGCTACCAGTAGCGGCCGCCGTGTGATCGACGCCCACGCCCACATCGACCGCGAGCCCGAGGCGCTGGACGCCGCGCTTCGGGCCGCCCGTGACGCAGGCGTGCGCCACGTGGTGCTCGGCGGCACCCACCCCGACCACGCGCCGGCCGCGCGTGCCGCTGCCACCCACCCAGACGT
>JBDQIL010000460.1:0-4690 GCA_040264415.1 Myxococcota bacterium | reverse complement strand
GGACCCGACAGCCCCACAGGGCCGCGACGAGGCCGAGCGCCCCGCGCGCCGGCGTCATGCCGCCGGCCCCGCGGGGGGGCCCGCCGGCTGGCCCTTGGATCCGCTCCCCCGCCTCCACCGCAAGAACCCGAAGGCGCCAGCCACCACCACCGCCTCGACCGCCACCCACATCCACTGCCGGGGGTGGCTGCCGTCGAGCGCGACGCCGAGCAGCCGGGCGCCCAGCACGCCCACGGTGACCCAACCCACCATCGCCGCGAGGCGGGGGGCCCAATCGCGGTGCCCCGCGGGCGACCGCAGCAGCAGGCCCACGCCGGCCACCGCGCCGCCGGGGATGCGGCGCTCGACCTGGGCGAAGGCGTCGCCCGAGACCGGCGCGGCGCCGATCAGATCGGGAGACAGCGCGAAGGCGACCCCCAACACCAGCAGCGCGACGCCGACCCACCGAAGGGGCGTCCAAGGGGCGGCCATCGTTCCTCCGAGAGAGCGCCCACCGTAGCACCGCCTCGGGGCTCTCCCCATCGAATCGGCGGCGCGCGCCAAGGCGCGGTCAGCGCCCGGTGGCCTCCCCCCAACCCAGCACCCGGTCGTGCCACCCGGACCGGAACACCCCGAAGGGGTCGAGCTCGGCCCGCAGCGCCTGAAAGCGCGACCACTGCGGGTAGAGCGGCGCCAGCTGGGCGGCGGTGTGGTCGAAGCGCTTGCCCCAGTGGGGTCGGGCGCCGTACAGCCGGGCGAAGGCCAGCAGGTCGGCGTGGAAGGCCGCGGCGGTGCCGGGGTGGGTGCAGTAGGCGCCCAGGTACACGCTGTCGCGCCCGAAGGCCGGCGAGAGCGGGGCCGCGTCCCCCTGCACGAAGCGCACCTCCTGGATGAAGTCGGGGGTGCTCGGCTGGGCGTGCGACAGGCGCCACAGCTCGCGGATGCCGTCGGCGGCGTCGGCGGCGGGCAGCGACACCTCGACCTCGTGGTGGCGCGGCGGCACCGGCAGGGTGAGCACGTGGGGCTGCGACTCGACCCGCTGGCGGTCACCGAAGCTCGTGGCCTGGGCGTAGCGGTGGATGAGCGGCACCAAGGCCGGGAGGCGCACCCCCAGCCCCAGCAGCGCCGACAAGATCGGCTGCTGCAGGCCCCAGCGATCGAGGCGCAGGGCCAGTGACCCGGGGCCAGTGTCGGCGTCGTCGGTGAGATCCGCCGTGTAGAGCTGCACGCAGCCGGCTTGGGGCAGCCACCAGAGGCGCACGTGGCGGTGGGCGGCCAGCCGGTCGGGCAGCTGCTCGAGGGCGGCCTCGAGGGGGACGTTGACCAGGCGCTCGGCCAGCCGCTGGGCCGGCAGGGTGCGCAGCGTGAGGCCGGTGACCAGACCCAGGGCCCCCAAGTGGACGCGGGCCGCCTCGAGGCGGGGGTCGCCCTCAACCAGAGTGAGGGGGTCGCCATGTCCGTCCACCAGGCGCATCTCGGTGACGCCCGCGCTCAAGATGGGCAGGCCGATGCCCGTGCCGTGGGTGCCCGTGGCCGTGGCCCCCACGACCGTCTGCGCGGTGATGGTGCCCAGGTTGGGCAGCATGCGGCCGGCCTGCCAGAGCTGGTCCACCAGGGCGCCCAGCGTGACGGGCCCCTCCACCCGCACCGTGTCGCCCACGATCTCGACCGATTGAGGCAGCTGGTCGAGCCGCACCCAGGTCTGGTCGGGGGCTGCGCACCCGCTCCAGGAGTGGCCCGACCCCGGCACGCGCACGCGGCGGCCGGCCTGGGCCGCGTCCACCACGACCTGCCGCAGCGCCGGCAGATCGGCCGGGGCGACCACCCGGTCGGGCGTGGCGTGGACCGTTCGGGCCCAGTTCGACCAGGCGGGCATGCGGCCTCCGGAGCGGCGGGTCGTCAGCCTACCGCCGATCCGGCTACCGGTGGCCGATGGCCGCGCTGCTCACCCTCGCCCGCCCCCGCATGCTGCCGCTGGTGCTGTTGCTGGTGGGCTGCGGCTACGGCCTCGGGCTGTGGGAGATGGCGTGTGATCCGGCGGCCGGCGGCCCCCTGCTGGCGGTGCTCGTCGCCTGGAGCCTGCTGCACGCCGGCACCCTGTGGCTGAACGCCGACCTCGACCGTGACGAGGGCGCTGTGCTCTTCGGGGGGAGGGCGCCGGTGCCGGACGGGGCCCGCCGCGCGGGGCTGCTCGCGCTGCTGGGCTGCGTGACCCTCGGGATGCTCGCCGGACCGGCCGCGGGTCGATGCGCGGCGCTGGCCGCCCTCTTGGCGCTGCTCTACTCGCACCCAGCGACCGCCTGGAAGGGCCGCCCCATGCTCGGGCCGCTCACCAACGGCGTGGGCTACGGCGTGCTCACGCCGCTGGCCGGCTGGAGCGTGGTCGGCGCGGCGGTCACGGGCCGCACGCTCGCGGTGCTCGCGGTGCTCGCGCTGGCCATGCTGGGCCTCAGCCTGTTGGCCCAGGTGGGGCAGGGCGATGAGGATCGCGCCCGCGGCTACCGAACGCTCGCCGCGCGGGCGGGCGACGCGGCGGCGGCGCGGGGCGCGCAGGTGGCGGTGGCCAGCGCGGGCGCCCTGTTCGTGGGCCTGGCGGGGGTGGGGCTGCTGCCGCGGCTGGTGCTGGCGGCCGCGCTCCCGCTGGGGTGGGTGGTCTCGCGCCTGGGACGGGCCCGCGATGGCGCGGCCGCCGCCCGCGGGGTGCTGGGGCTGCTGGGGGTGGCCCTGCTGGCCTTCGCCCTGGCTCTGGTGGACTACGCCACGCACTTCCCCGACGGGCCCTTCGCGGGCCAGGCGACGGCCGTGGTGCCCCCACCCTTGGCGGGGCGGCCCTGACCGCCACCGCTACTCGACGTAGCCGAGCACCCGCAACGCATCGATCTGGTCGGCGCCGGCGGCGCCCGGCTGCGCGCCGCCGAGCACCTCGGCCAGCGCCTGGTGCTCGGCCCAGATGCCCGCCAGCCGCGCGGTCGACTCGGCCACGCGCACCGCCTGGCCCTGGTTGGTGTTGGACAAGGCGTGCGGGTCGGCGGCCAGGTCGTAGAGCAGCAGGGCGGGCGTGCTGGCCCGGTGGGGCCGGGCAGCGCGCCAGCCGCCGTTGGTGGTGAGCGAGCCCGCGGCGGCCATGGCGGCGCGGGCGGCGGCGGGCATGACCTCGAGCGAGGCCGCCTCGTCACCGTCGATGATCTCGATGTGCCCCACCATCTCCCCGGTCTCGGGCCACGCCTGCACCTGCTCGATGACGATGGGGCGCGGCTCGAGCGCGCCCGCGCCGGTGAGCAGCGGCACCAGCGACCGACCCTGCTGCACGGACGCGGCCGGCAGCCCCGCGAGCTCGAGCACGGTGGGCAGCAGGTCGAGCAGCGACACGGGCTGGTCGATGCGGACCCCGCCCGGCAGGTGGCCGGGCCAGCTCACCACCAGCGGCACCCAGGTGCGCCACGAGTCGGCGAGGGCCCCCTCCCACGGGGGCGGCGTGGGCTCGACCATGCCCCGGCCGAAGCGGCTGAAGCTGCCGGCAGGGTGGCCGTGGTCGGCGGTGACGATGAGCAGGGTGCGCTCCCACTCACCGGCGGCCTTGAGCTCGGCCACCAGGGCGCCCAGCGTGGCGTCGTTGTGGCGCATGGACTCGTCGTAGAGGTCCCACTGGGTGCGGAAGAAGTCGCGCGGCTCGACGCCCAGGTGCCGCAGGCGGGCCTGGTACTGCTCGAGCACCGTGTCGCGCTGAATGGACACGCCCTTGAGCTGGGCGGTCCAGTCGTCGAACCGGGCCTGCCGCTCCGGGCTCGCCCAGGTGCCGGCGAAGGGCTCCACCGGCTGGAAGGGCTCGTGCACGTCGGTGGTCTGGATGTGCGCCCACCAGGGCCCGCCCGGCCAGTCGCGTCGCCACCGCCAGAACTCGGCGTGCAGCTCGGCCGACGAGGTGGCGTTGAGCTGGGCGCCGTGGTCGCGGAACACGTCCACCGACGCCTGCAGGCCGCTCATGGAGCCGGCGAAGGGGTTGGAGGTGAACACCGCCGTCTGGTAGCCGGCCGCGTGGAAGTGCTCGGCCATGGTGACGGCGGCGGCGGGGATGTCGTCCTCGTTCTGGGTGAAGCCGCCCAACACGCTGTGGTGCAGCGACGTCATGAACGACGCGGTGGAGGGTTTGGTCCAGGCGGCGTTGACGCGCGCCCGATCGAAGACCACCGACTGGGCGGCGAGCGCCTCGAGGTGCGGCGTGGTGGAGCGGTGGTAGCCGTACAGGCTCATGAGGTCGGCGCCGCCACCATCGATCACGTAGAGCAGCACGTTCGGGGCGTCGGGCGGCGCGCCGGAGAGGGTGGGCGCGCCCAGGTAGGTGTCCACCTCGCCCTCGGGCGTGACCTCGAAGCGCAGCGCGACCGGCTGGCCGGCGTGGGCCGACAGATCGAGGTGGGCCTGGGTCCAGTCGGTGACCGCCTCGTCGAGGGCCAGCTCGCCGTCGCGCAGGATGCGGAACCGCGCCGCGCCGCCCGGCGCGCCCAGCGCCAGATCGAGCCGACCGGCCGGCGGCACCGTCACGGTGATCTCGAGCGGCGCGCCGGGGTCGAGGGCGACGGCGTTGACGGTGGTGCGGCCCCGCGGCGCCCGCACGGTGGGGGCGGGCCCCTCGAGGTGCACGGGCAGCGTGGGCGGCGGCGGCGGCGTGGGCGGCGGCGCAGGATCCCCGCAGCCGAGCGCGCCGAGGGCG
>JBDQIL010000459.1:0-4690 GCA_040264415.1 Myxococcota bacterium | reverse complement strand
CCTCACCGGCCTCGCGGCCACCGCCGCGGTCGGCTGCGCCGGCAAGGCCACCGGCGGGGGAGCCTCCGATGGCTCGGACGGGACCACCGGCGCCGATGGCACCGACGGCACCACCGGCGCCGACGGCTCGGACGGCTCGGACGGCGCCGACGGCACCGACGGCACCGACGGCACCGACGGCACCGACGGCGGCGTCGACTGCGACCCCACCACTGCCGACGTCGAGGGCCCCTACTACACCGCCGACGCCCCCGAGGTGGCCGCCCTCGCCGACGACGACGAGCCGGGCCAGCGCATCCTGCTCCAGGGCAGCCTGGTCGATGCCGACGACTGCGTCACCCCCCTCGTCGGCTGGGCGGTCGACCTCTGGCACGCCGACGACGCCGGCGAATACGACAACGTGGGCTACCACCTGCGCGGCCGCGTGATCACCGCCGCCGACGGCGCCTTCGTGATCGAGACCATCCTGCCGGGCAAGTACAGCACCCGCCCGGTGCGGCACATTCACTTCAAGCTGCTGCGACCCGACGGCTCTGAAGCCCTGACCAGCCAGATCTACTTCCCAGACGAAGACTACAACCCCGACGCCCACCGCGGCCCCGCGGTCGAGCTCGACGGCGACGGCAACGGCACCCTGTTGCTGGCGGTCTGAGGGTCAGTCGGTCGAGCCGGCCCGGGCCTCGAGCAGCGGCAGAAGGCCCGCGAGCCCCGCGTGCAGCCCCGCCCATCGATCGGCGCCCAGCTCTTCGGCGAGCTCAGCCTCGAGCCGGCCCAGCACGCGAAGCCCCGCCAGGATCGAGTGCTCGCCATCGGGCCGCTGCGCGAAGCGCACCAGCCGCGCCCGCCCGTCCGACGGGTCCCGCACCCGCTCCAGCGCCCCCATGGCCTCGAGATCGTCGATCAGCGGCCCCACAGCCTGCTTGGTGACCCCCGCCCGACGCGCGATCTCGGTGAGGCGCGTGCCCTCGAGGTCGATGTGGGGGAACAGCGCCGCGTGGGCAGCCCGGACGTCGGCGCCCGTGGCCGCCCGCACCCGCGCGAGCCCCTCGTCGTTGAGCAGCCGGGCACACTTGAACAGCAGCTGCGCGGTGCTGCGCAGCTTCGCGGCTTCGATGACGTCTCGTTCAGGGGGGCCCACTAGCGCTCCGGGGAATTTTAGTAAACCGTTATTGACTAACAGTACTTGGCGCGGCACATTGTCTTCGTCAAGAGCACCTTACCAAATGGAGCCCGCATGCTCACCTCCATCGGCCCGAACCTCTGGTGTGCCACCAACAGCCTCACGATGCCCGGCGGCGTGCACTTCTCGATCCGCATGACGGTCGCCCGGCTGTCGGACGGCGGGCTGCTGCTGCACTCCCCGATCCCCATCGACGACGCGCTGGCCGCCGAGCTGGCGGCCCTGGGCCCCGTTCGACACCTCGTGGCGCCGAACAAGCTCCACCACCTCTACGTGACCGCGACCCAGCAGCGGTATCCCGACGCGACCACCTGGGGCGCCCCCGGCCTCGCCGAGAAGGTCCCAGCGCTGCGCATCGACCACACGCTGCACGACCACCCGGCGCCCTGGAGCGCAGAGCTCGAGCCGCTGTTGATCGACGGCATCCCGTGGATGAACGAGACGGTCTTCCGGCACGCCGCCAGCCGCAGCCTCATCGTCACCGACCTGTTCTTCCACTTCCACAGCGTGCCCAACTGGCAGAGCCGCCTCCTGTTCACCCTGCTGGGGGTGCTCGGGCGGGCAAAGCAGAGCCCGCTCGTGCGCATGCAGACCCGCGACAAGGGGGCCGCGGCGGCCAGCGCGCGCCGGGCGCTCACCTGGGACTTCGACCGGGTGATCATGGCCCACGGCGACGTCCTCGAAGACAACGCGAAGGCTCGCATGGAGGAGATCCTCGGCCCGATGATCCGGCGGGGGGGCCTGGCCCTGGCGGCCGCCTGAGCGCACGGGCGGCCGGCAACCACACTGAACGCCGGGCGGGCGACGGATCGTGGTAGCCTCCTCCCTCGGAGGCCCCATGCCCGCATTCGCACAGCAGAAGGCGACCGAGACCGAGCCCGACGTCGAGGTGGACGTCGGCTCCCTCGAAGAAGAGACCTCGACCACATCAGGGATGAGCTTCTCGTCCATCGATGTGCCCGTGGGCGGCGGAGACGACGACGACCCCAGCGAGTACACGGTGCAGTCGGGCGACTCGCTGTGGGCCATCGCCGAGTCGCAGCTCGGCGACGGCTCGAAGTTCGAGTACCTCGCCTCGATCAACGGCATCGGCGAGCCCTACGTCATCGAGCCGGGCCAGACGCTGAAGCTGTCGGGCACGCCGATCCCCGTCAAGACCACCAGCAAGGACACCTCCAGCGGCGTGTCCGGCACCAAAGACATCGCCGGCGACGGCGGGCTCACCGAGGCCACAGAAGACCTCGGCAAGATCTCCGCCATGGACGGCAACTTCTACGACATGGCGGGCGCCCTCGTAGACAAGATCGCCCCCAACCCCGGGCAGTCCGGCAAGCTCGACCTGACCATCGCGGTCCCGGTCGACGCGTCCGGCACGGTCACGGCCAGCTTCACCTTCAAGGCCAGCGTCAGCCGCACCGACAAGGGCGTCAAGGTGGGCTTCAACGTGGGCGGCGAGGTCAAGGCCTCGGTCGAGCAAGACCTGTGGGTGGCCACCGTCAGCGCGTTCGCCAAGGCGGGCATCAACGGCTTCGTCGAGAGCTTCTCCGACACCGGCGCGGGCGCCTTCCGGCTGATGGGCCTCGCCCTGCGGCAGCGCATCGCCGGCGCCAGCGAGACCATCGCCGACGCCCTCTTCGACAAGGACTACATCGACTACACGATCGAAGAGATGGATGACGACGACTACGTCGAGTCCGGCATGACCGCGTCCGCCTCGGCGGGCGTCGGGGGCAAGGTGTCGGGCAAGGTCGAGACCGCAGGCGGCACCTCCGTGGGCGGCGAGGTCAGCGGATCGGGCGACGCCTCGGCGTCGGTCACCGGCAAGACCCGCCTCACCAAGGGATCCAACGGCGACCTGGTCGAGACCAGCTCCACCGAGGCCTCGGCCAGCGCCACCGCCAAGGGCAGCGTGTCGGGCGACGTCAAGGGCTTCGCGGTGAAGGGCGAGCTGTCGTTCAGCGGCAAGGTGTCCACCAAGGGCAAGGCCACCGGCAAGGTCGCGGCGTCGGTCACCGGCACCGCCGACCTCGACGGCGACCAGCTCAACGACCTGTTCACCGACGCCGCCTACATCACCGACACCCTGTCGTCGCTCGGCGGCATGATCAGCACCGCCAAGACCGCGCTGCCCGAAGGCGACACGCACCGCATGGCCGCCAGCATGAGCCAGGCGCTCGTCGACGCCAGCGGGGCCGGGCTGCAGCTCGACAAGGACACCCTCGACGCCGCCAAGCAGCTCGAGGGCACCAAGGTCAAGATCCAGTACACGCTCAGCCTGAGCGGCAGCGTCGACGAGAAGCTCGCACCGAAGCTCGAGCTCAAGTTCGAGAAGTCCAACAAGGTCTCCTTCGACAGCGGTCTGCGGAAGGCGAAGGTCAAGATCCTGGTGGAGAACATCCAGAACGTCTTCACGCTGAAGATCTGAATCGGCCGACCGGCCCGCGCTCGCCTGCGTGGGCCCCGCATTGGAGAGTCCCATGCCCATGAATACCGACCAACTCAAGGTCGCCCCCAGCCTGAAGCTGCGCGCCCCCAACGGGGCACCGGTCGAGATCAACGACGTGCGCGCCGAGTTCGACACCGCCGGCGGGCGCCTGTGGGTGTGCCGCCTCATCTTCACCGTCTCCCCCAAGAACTGGGGCCGGATCGACAGCCACGGCTGGCTGCACATGCCCGAAGAGGTCCGCGGCCCCACCTTCGCCGACGGCTTCGACGACGACGCGCCGGTCGAGATCACCGCCCGCCTGCGGGCCGACGCCCTCAAGCCGCTCGCCGGCATGGGCACCACCGACAAGTGGGACCTCGCCGCCGAGCTGCTCGAGCCCGAGCACGCCACCGACGTTCACCTCGTCGACAGCTGGGAGGGCCTCACCGTGACCCAGCAGCGCGGTGACGTGAAGGCCGGCTTCGCCACCCAGGCCTCGGGCTTGCTCTAGTCGCCGCACCCGGAGCCCGACCCGGGAGGCACCCATGCACGCCGACACCATGCCTCCCTTCGGTGCCTTGCTGCGTCAGTGGAGACAGGCACGGCGGATGAGCCAGGAGACGCTGGCCCACGACGCCGAGGTCTCGGCGCGGCACGTGAGCTTCCTCGAGACCGGGCGGTCGCGTCCGTCTCGCGAGATGGTGCTGGTGCTGGGGTCGGCCCTCGAAGTGCCGCTCCGCGACCGCAACGCCCTGCTCGCCGCCGCCGGCCACCCGCCGGCCTACCGCGAGACCGACCTCGACGACCCCGCGCTGGCCCCCGTTCGGAAGGCGCTCGACTTCCTGCTGGCCCGACACGAGCCCTTCCCGGCCTTCGTGCTCGATCACTGCTGGCGGGTGCTCGACCACAACCAGGGAGCGGCCCGCATCGCCGCGCTGCTCGGCCAGTCCATCCCCGACAACGCCCTGGTGTGGACCTTCGACCCCGCCAGCAGTGATCGAGCACGAAGGCCGGGAAGGGCTCGTGTCGGGCCAGCAGGAAGTCGAGCGCCTTCCGAACGGGGGCCAGCGCGGGGTCGTCGAGGT
>JBDQIL010000458.1:0-4691 GCA_040264415.1 Myxococcota bacterium | reverse complement strand
GGCCATGGCGGCGCCGGCGATGACCGGGCTGAGCAGGCCGGCCATGGCAAGCGGCAAGCCGACCAGGTTGTAGGCGAAGGCCCAGACGAGGTTCTGGCGGATCTTGCGTCGGGTGGCGCGCGCCACGTCGATGGCGTCGGCCACCAGCTGGGGCTCTGGACGCATCAGGGTGATCCCGGCGGTGTGCATGGCCACGTCGGTGCCGGTCCCCATCGCGAAGCCGATGTCGGCGGTGGCCAGCGCCGGCGCGTCGTTGACCCCATCGCCCACCATGGCGACCACCCGCCCTTCCCCCTGAAGGCGGGCGACGTGGGTGGCCTTGTCGGCGGGCAGCACCTCGGCGATGACGCGGGTGATGCCGAGCTGCTCTGCGACGTGGTGAGCGGTGGCGGCGTTGTCGCCGGTCAGCATGACGGGCTCGATGTCGGCGGCGATCAGGCGCCGCACGGCGACGCTGGCGTGCGGGCGCACCGCGTCTCCTACAGCGATGGCGCCGAGCAGGGCGCCGCCTTCGCCCTCGCCCTCGGCGACCCACATCACCGTCTGTCCCTGCGCCTCGCGCGCGGCGGCCTGGGGCTCGAGCGCGGCGCCGTCCACGCCCGCCTCCGCCATCAGCCGTCGGCTGCCGATGAGCAGGTGTCGCCCACCCACGGTGGCCCGTAGACCCCGGCCGGCCAGGGCCTCGAACGACGCCATCGGGGCCAGCTGCAGCCCGGCCGCCTCGGCGGCCCGCCGCACGGCCTCCCCCAGCGGATGCTCGCTGCCGCCCTGGGCCGCCGCGGCGAGGGCCAGCAGGCTGTCGGGATCGTCGGCCAGCACCGCCTGCACGGTGGGCTGGCCCGCGGTCAGGGTGCCGGTCTTGTCGAAGACCACGACGTCGATGCCTCGGGCCCGCTCCAGCGCCTCGACGTCTCGGATCAGGATGCCCGCGCGGGCGGCCGCGCCGGTGCCCACCATGATGGCGGCCGGCGTGGCCAGGCCCAGCGCGCACGGGCAGGCGATGACCAGCACCGAGACGGCCACGATGGCGGCGCGTACCGGGTCTCCGGTGGCGATCCACCAGCCAGTGAGGGTGAGCAATGCCAGCACCAGCACCGTGGGCACGAAGATGGCGGCGACCTTGTCTACGAAGGCCTGGATGGGCGCCTTCGACCCCTGGGCGTCTTGCACCATGGCGATGATGCGGGCGAGGGTGGCGTGCTCGCCGACGTCGGTGGCGCGCACGAGCAGCAGCCCCGAGCCGTTGACCGACCCGCCGGCGACGCTGTCGCCCTGCCCCTTCTCGACGGGCAGAGACTCGCCGGTGAGCATGGACTCGTCGAGGGCGCTGTGTCCCTCCACGATGACGCCGTCCACCGGCACCGACTCGCCCGGGCGCACCCGCACCGGATCGCCGCGGCCCACCGCTTCGGCGGGCACCCGCACCTCGACGCCGTCGCGCAGCACCGAGGCCATGGCCGGGCGCAGGTCCATCAGCGCCCGCACCGCCGAGGTGGTGCTGCGCTTGGCCCGGGCCTCCAGCCACTTGCCCAGCAGCACCAGGGTCAGGACCGACGCCGAGCTCTCGAAGTACAGCTCTTCGCGGCCGACGAGGAGCATGCCCACCGACAGGGCCCAGGCGGCCGAAGTGCCCAGGGCGACCAGCACGTCCATGTTGGGGGCCCCGGCGCGGACCGCCCGGATCGCGCCGCGGTAGAAGCGGGCGCCGACCCCGACCTGCACGGCGGTGGCCAACACCAGCTGCACCCAGCCCGGCGGCATCCAGTGTGCGCCGAAGGGCATCGCCACCATGGGGGCGACCAGGGGCAAGGTCAGCGCCACCGAGGCCGCCAGGAGCAGGTTCTCCCGGCGCCGAAGGGCGTCGTCTCGGGCGGCGTCTTCAGCCTGCCGCTCGGCGGCGCTGGCCGTGGGCCGCGCGTCGTAGCCGGCGGCTCGCACGGCCCCGATCAGGTCGGACGCGGTGAGCTGCCCCGAGACGACCGCCACGGTGGCGACCTCGGAGGCCAGGTTGACCTGGGCCGAGCTCACGCCGTCGAGCCTCCGCAGCACGGCCTCGATGCGAGACGAGCACGAGGCGCAGGTCATGCCCTCGACCGCCAGCCGGATGGTCTCGGTGGGCACGGAGAAGCCGGTCTGCGTGATGGCCTCGATCAGCGCCTGGGGTGAGGTGGCGGCGGGGTCGTAGGAGACCGACGCCCGCTCCGAGGCGAGGTTGACGCTGGCCTGGCCCACGCCGGGGACCGCCTGAAGCTTGCGCTCGATGCGACCGGAGCACGAGGCGCAGGTCATGCCCTCGACCGGGACGGAGAGCTGCTTGAAGTGGTGGGGGGTGGCGTCCATGGGACCTCCTGCCCCTCTCCTAAGGCTTCCAGTAGCTGGAAGGTCAAGCGGGTGACGGAGATTCCCTCGCGCGTGGGGTGTCGGGGGACCGGGCGCCGACCCGGGGAGCGGACGGGCCCGCCTGCTATGTTCGCCCGGTACACGCTTGGAGACGCGCCCATGCTGAATCGACCCCTGCTCTTCCACTTGGCGGCGAGCGCGCTCGCCTGTGGCGACAAAGACGGCGACGACTCGGGCGCGACCGCCGGCGGCGCGTGCGGCAGCGTGGCCGACGCCGCGGACACGGCCCTGGTCGATGGGGTCGCGGGGGACAGCGACCCGGCGTCGGCTGGCTGGACCCCCAACCACGGCGACCTGTTGAGCATCCAGGGCGCGCCCGCCGACTTCAGCAGCGGCATCAACGGCAACATCGGCGGCTACACCGGCCCTGGGACCTACGCGCTCTCGGACGGCCAGACCTACGCGCAGTTCGTGGGCGGCGCGACCAGCTCCGAGCCGGGCGCGTGGGTGAGCACCACCGGCACGGTCGAGATCACCTGCGATGACGGCACGGTCATCGAAGGGACCGTGAGCTTCGAGGGCACCGACGCCGGGTCGGGCACCACCAAGGTGGTCTCCAGCGGCGCGTTCCTGCTGCAGCCGCTGTAGCCAGCAGCCGGATCCGCCTCCCCCAAACGCAGCGCGCCCGACGGCCGGTCTCCCCGCCGCCGGGCGCGCTCGGGACAGCGATCAGTCCGCGACCGCGTAGACCAGGTTGGTGGCCACGCCCGCCCGCTGGTGCTTGGGCATCCAGAAGGCGCTGCGCCAGCGGCGGCTGCCGCGCACGCGGGCCTTGTAGGTCTCTTCGTCGAGGCCGGTGTCGGCCAGGGCCTGCTCGAACTCGTCGCGGGCCTTCTGGCGGGCCTTGAAGAGCATCATCTGCACGCGGCTGTAGACGTTGACCGCGCCGTCGCCCGTGGTCTCGATGGGCAAGAAGATGGCCTCGGGCCACTTGGCGGTGATGAGCGACTGCACGCCGTCCGACACCCCGCTCGACGGCATGCAGCCGAAGGGCTTCACCGACAGGGTCATGTGGTTGACCTGGTCTTCGACGAAGTGGATGACCTTGCCCACCTCCATGTGGCCCTCGCCGCCGCGCACCTGGTTGTCGTAGAACTTGGCGGCCAGCTCGGCGATCTCGTTCATGTCGGGCAGGTGGTAGCCGTGCAGGCCGATGGTGTTGGCGTAGGTCTGGAACAGGCCGCGGATGGCCTGCTCGCCCACCGCGAGGCCCCACAGCTTCTTGGTGGGGTCCTTGCCTTCGAGGCCCTTGCGGGCGCCGTCGTCGTTCTTCAGCTCCATGCGCAGCTTGGTGTCGAAGCGGTTCTCCCAGAGCATGAAGAGGATCCAGTTGGTCACGCCCTGGATGTCGACTTCGGCGCCCTCGGCCTCCAAGAAGCGCTGCAGGTGGTAGTTGCCCTCGCCCTCGGTGGTCATGGCCCAGAACTCACCGATGATGCTCACCAGCGGCTTGGGCACCGTGCGGTCGACCTCGACCTTGCCGAGCAGGCGGCGGCACTTCGCGAGCGCCCGCACCACGCTCTTGCCGTCGGACAGCGCGTCGCCCAGGATGTCGCGGCACTGGGCCACGGCGCGGTCGGTGGAGCCCTCGTCCACCTCGTAGGGGCGCATGCGGTAGGCCAGCAGGTTGAGCACGTCGCCGGCCACGAGGCCGCGCACGATGGCCAGCCCGAACTTGGCGTTGATCTCGAGGCCCAGCTCTTCGCCGGTGGCCTGCTTCACGCCGCCCTGCTGCTGGAAGAGCAGCACGCGGAAGCCGTCGAAGCCCGCGTCGCGCAGGGCCTTGCGGTACTCGGTGACGTAGGTGCCAAACCGGCACGGCCCGCAGGCGCCGGCGGTGAGGAAGATGTTCTCGTCGATGATCTGCTCGGTGCTCAGGCCCTGCTCGTCGCGCATCTTGCACAGGTGCTTCACCAGGTTGCCGACCGTGAAGTAGGTCGGGTTGCACTGGCCGCGGTTGCCGAACTCCTTGCCGAACTGCAGCGACTCGTTGTCGGGCGACTCCATGGGCCGCACGGTGTAGCCGATGCCCGTGAGCGCCTTGCTGGCCAGCTCGTCGTGGGCCAGCGTCAGGCCGCTGATCCAGAGCGTGGTGGTGTCGCGCTGCTCGCGGGTGAACTCCTTGTTGACGTACTCGGTGTACTGCTCGCGGTGCAGGCCCAGGCGACGGGACTCCTGCTCGGCGAAGGCGGCGAGCTCGTCTTCGATCTGCGCGTCGATGTCGATCTGGTTCTCGGTGGGGGCGGACTCGTTGAGCATCGGTGCTCCTGCGGTTCGGGGCGGGGTTGGAT
>JBDQIL010000457.1:0-4695 GCA_040264415.1 Myxococcota bacterium | reverse complement strand
GGGCGGGGCCGAGGGGATGCCGGGCGTGCGCGCCATCGGGTGGTCGATCGCGGAGTACGGCCGCGCGCAGGTCTCCACCAACCTGCTCGACTGGCGGTCCACCTCGCCGGCGGCGCTGACCGCCGCGGTGACCCGGCTGGCTAGCGACCTGGGCGTGGGCGTGGCGGGCAGCGAGCTGGTGGGCATGATCCCCGAGGCCGCGCTGCTGGCGGATGGTGGCCCGACCACGGGTGACCGAGACGCCGACCTCCGCGCCGCCGCCGCCGCGTTGGGCCTCGACCACCTCGGCCCCATCGACCTGCCGGCGCGGCTGCTCGACCGACAGGCGCCGGGGCTGGTCGGGCCCCTGCGCTGACCCTTCTGCTCAAGCGCGCTCGGGCCCGGCCGTATGACAGGGCAACCTGGAGACGCTGTGCCCCTGGACGACGCCCCGCCGCCGACCTTGGCCGAGGCCTGGCAGAACGCCCGCCTCGACAATCTCGCCGACGATCTGCACGACCGCGACCCCTATCTGCCCGGCCACAGCTTCCGCGTGAGCGCCCGCTGTCGGTCGATGGGCGAGGCCCTGGGCCTCGCGGGGGAGAGCCTGGATCGCCTGGCCATGGGCGCGCTGCTCCACGACTTCGGAAAGCAGCAGGTGCCGTCGGCCATCCTGCAGGCGCCCCGGTGGCTGCTCGCCGAGGAGCAGGCCACGGTGCGGGCCCACGCCGCAGAGGGTGCGGCGCTCCTCGAGGCCGCGGGCTTCCAGGCGGACATCACCCGCGTGGTGCGCCATCACCACGAGCGCTGGGACGGCGCGGGCTACCCGGACGGGCTGGCCGGCGAGGACATCCCAGTCGCTGCGCGAATCGTGGCCGTGGCCGACGTCTGGGACGCGCTCGTCACCCTTCGCCCGCACAAGCGGGGCCTCGGCAGAGAGGTCGCGGTGCGGGTGCTCCGCGAGATGGGCGGCACCCACCTGCAGCCCCTGTTGGTCGAGCTCTTCCTCGACCTGGGGCTGCACGAGATCGTGCTGGCCACCGACTCGGGGTCGCAGACGACCCGGACCTAGCTGCAGCGGGCGCTATGCTGCCGGCCATGCGCCTCCGCACCGCCCTGCTGCTCCTGCTCGCCTTGCTGGCGCTGCACGTCGCGGTCGACGCCGCGTGGGTGGCGCGCATCCCGGCGCAGGAGAAGACCTTTCACGACCACGACCTCGCGCTGGTGCGGCACCCGATGGTGCTCACCGGGGCGGGCTGGGCCCCCGAGCTGCCGGTGGGCGAGCTGGTGCCGCCGTCGTGGCCGGGTCTGGGCCCCTACGATCTGTTCGACGGCGCGCTGCGAAACAGCCCCGGCGGCTGGCGCAGCTACCGCACCCTCGCCCCGCTGCACTACCTGGTGTCGGCGGTGCCGGCGGTCGTGGCGGGCGTCTCGCCCTGGACCGTGCGCCTGGGACCGCTCGCGGTGCTCGCTCTGCTCCTCCTGGCGGCCTTCGACACCGGCCGCCAGCTCGCCCGCCGCAAGGGGGACGACGGCGCGGGGGCCGGCTTGATGGCGGCCGCGGCGATGAGCCTGGTGCCGGTCGGGTGGCTGGGTGTGCTGGTGGGCGTGCCCACGTTGGGCAACCTCACCGGGGTGGCCCTCGCGACCTGGGCGCTCACGCGGTCGGACGGGCTGCGGCGGCTCCCCTTCGCCGTGCTCGCGGGGGTGCTGGTGGCGCTGTCCACCCGCTGGGGCGAGTCGGTGGGCGACGCGTTGGCCTGCCTCGCGGCGCTCTCGGGACCGGTGGCCGTCAGCGTCGCCCTCGCGGTCGGGCGGGCCCTGCTGCGTCGCCAGGCGTGGGGGCTTCTGGGCGTCGCGCTCGCCGGCGCCACGGCAGCCGCCCTCCTCGACCTGCCTTGGATCGAGAACCACCTCCAAGGCTACGTGTTGGGCGAGGCCGACCTGTCGGCGCTGCCGGGGTCGGGCGATCTTCAGGCGCGGGTCGTGGGCAACCTGCACGCCTATCTGCGCGCCTTGGGGTGGAGCCTGCTGGGCCCGGCCGGTCTGTCGGTGGTCGCGATCGGCCTCTTGGGGGCCCTCACCCAGGTGCGGCGGCAGCCGCTGGTGCTGGTGCTGCTGGCCTCACCCGTGAGCGGGCTGCTGGCGCTGTCGCTCTCGGCCAAGGGCCACGACTACTACGCCGCCCCGGTGGTGCCCGCGCTGCTGGTGCTGGGCGGTGCCGGCCTCTGGATGCTCCCGATGATCGGCCGCGGCCTGGCCGCCGCGGGTGCTGGCTGGCTGGCGGCGAGCTGGCTGGTGACCGCCCACCTCGACACGGCGGCCCTGTCGGGGCTGGGCTGCACGGCGACGGTGCGCACCTGGCTGGCCGGCGATCCCACGCGGTGCGATCCACGCGGCGGCGGAGAAGAGGAGATCTACCCATGGTTTCGCGAGTGGCGGCGAAAGCCGGGCCGCGAGGTGCGGGGGCGACGCGAGCTCGGCCGGTGGATGGTGTCGGGCGAGGGGCGGGCCTGGGTGGACGACCTGTCGGCGGGCGCGGTGGTGCTGCTTCAGGTGCCCCCCGGGCCGGGCGGCGGCGCAGACGTGGCTCACCTGCTGGGCCAGAGCCTGCGCCCCGACGTGGTCTTTCATCGAGTGGAGGGCGGCATGAGCGACCCGCGGTCGGTGGCCTTGCTGTCGTGGGCCCGCGACCAGGGGCGCCCCGTCTCGCTGCTGACCTTCGCGGCCCGCATGCACACCCGCGCCGAGGCGGTCGAGCGACCGACCGGCTGGTACGGCCCCAGTGACGAGGTGCTCCGCACCGAGCGGGTGGGGATCTACGCGCTGCCCTGAGCCTCAGCGGGCCGCGCCGGGGTGCTCGAGCCCCTCGGTGACGGCCGCGCCCCCCTCAGACACCGCGCCGAGCAGCGCCGCCCGGTCCGCGGGTCGGGTCGCTGGCACCACGCACGACAGACCCAGCCCCACCCCGCGCCAGAAGTCTGGGTCGGCGCGGGTGGCGCTGTCGTGGCGGGCGGCCCACTGGCGCAGTCGTGGTGGGTCGCGGGTGAGCGGGAGGTCGGCGGGGCGGTACCAGCGCCAGTAGTCGGGGAACTGCCACAGCTCGATGACCCGCAGGCCGCGCAAGAAGGCGTCGCTGTGATCACCCAGGGGCACGCGGTCTGGGGCTGGGCTGCGGTCGCTCTCGAAGCGCAGCCAGGCGCCGGACGCGTCGCAGCGTCCCACGGGGGCGGCCGCGAGCGCGCTGGGCTGGGCGGCGTCGAAGAGCTGCCGGTGTTCGACGCTCGCGAAGAACAGGAGCGCGCCCACCACGGCCCATCGCCACCGGGCGCGGCTCGCCCACAGGGCCACGAGGGCCAGAGCCACCGGGTAGAGGTGCGCGTAGTAGCGGGGCTGGATGCCGCCGACGATGCCGGGGTCGAGGCCGTGGCTCTGGCTCAAGGCCGTGACGGCCACCCAGCCGACCGCGAGCGAGAGCCCGAGGAAGGCGAGCAGCCCGTCGCCGCGGCGTTGGCGCGCCCCTCGCCGCAGCGCGAAGGCTGCCGCGACCCCCACCCCGAGCAGCAGCAGGCCACCCCGCACCCACCGCTCGACCGCGGCGGCGTGGGCCCCGTAGCCGCGGCCCGGCGCCCAGGGCATCGCCCGCGCCGCCACCTCGGGGCTCCACCACTGCACGCCGCCGAGGCCGGCGCTCTGCTCCAGCAGGAACGGCCGCCCCCGCTTGCCGGGCAGCAGGGGTGCGTCGGAGGTGTGCCCCAGCGCGGCGAAGGCGCCCGACTCTCGCAGCAGCCACAGCGTCGCTGCGAAGGCCAGGCCGCCTACGACCAGCGTGAGCGCCCTTCGACCCAGGCCTGGCGTTCGAAGCGCGATCCAGCCCACGGCCAGCGCGCAGGGCAGGAGCAGCGAGGCGTTGGCCACGGTGAGCGGACCGGCCAGCACGCCGGCCAGCAAGGCCCAGCCGGGCGCCCGCCTCCCGGGAGCGTCGAGCCCCCCAGCGAGGGTCGCCACCAGGGCGGCGTGCAGCAGCAACACCACCTCGTGGGTGCCCCAGTGCACCAGGCTGAGCTTCAGCAGCGCGGCCGGCGCGATCGTGTAGAGGGCGGCGAAGGCCACTGGCGCGGCCAGACCGCGGGTGCGGCGCCAGAGGGTCCCCATCCACAACACCAGCGCCGCGGTCGAGCCGGCGAGGGCGAGCAGCCGCAGCGTGAGCGTGCCTGCGGGCGCGCCCGCCCGCACCGCGGCCTGGGTCGCGGCCGCCGACAGCGCCAGCGTGCCGTGCACCTGATTGCCGACCGCCTGGCTGTCCCGAAGGAAGCGCGCCCGGCGCACTGGATCGGTGAGGATGTCGGCGAGCGGCGCGTCGAGCCAGGGCGTGACGACGCGCAAGAAGCCCTGCTCCGCCGGGTTCAGGTCGAAGAGCAGGTGCCCGGATCCCGCCAACACCCCGCGCCGATCGAGCACATACAGCCCCGCGGCGAGGGCGATGGCCGCCACGGGCAGCAGGCGGCGGAGGGGCGAATCAGTCACCGCCGCAGCCTACCGCGCGCGGCCCCGGCGCCCGCGAGCGGCAGGTTCTGCGATGGGTGGATAGAGGCGCTCTGCTGGCCCGTCTGCGCCGGCCGCCCCCCTCAGTCGAATCCGGACACGTCATGGCGAAGCCCTCCCGCGCCCTCCTGGTCTTCCTCGCTGCCTGCTCGGGCGAGCCCGCCCCTGCCC
>JBDQIL010000456.1:0-4695 GCA_040264415.1 Myxococcota bacterium | reverse complement strand
GCCCCCGGTCGACCAGGCCTTCGGGCAAGCGCGCGCCGTCGAGGCCCTCGAGTTCGCCCTGTCCATGGACCACGACGGCTACAACGCCTTCGTCATGGGGCCCCCGGGATCGGGGCGCCGCTACCTGCTGCGCCACATCCTCGAGCGGACCGCGCGCGGCCGGCCCACCCCGCCCGACCTCTGCTACGTGCGCGACTTCGCCGAGGCCCGGCGCCCCCACGCGGTCACCCTGGCCGCCGGCGAGGGCCCCACCCTCGACGCGCACATGGAGGCCTTCGTCGCCGACGTGCGGGTGTCCATCCAGACCGCCTTCCAGAGCGAGAGCTACCTCAGCGCCCGCATCACCCTGCAGCAGGGGCTCGACCAGCACCAGCAGGAGGCCCTGGCCCCCGCCCGCGCCTTCGCCGCCGAGCGCGGGCTGCACATCTCCGAGACCGACGACGGCTTCGGTCTCACCCCCGTGGTCGACGGCAAGGTGCTGAGCCCCGAGGCCCAGCAGGAGCTCCCCGCCGACCGCCTCGACGCGCTCGAGGCCATCGCGGCGGAGGTGCGCCAGAAGGTGATGGAGGTGATGCGGGAGGCCCCCGCCTGGAGCCGGAAGCACCGGCGCCTGGTCGAGCGCCTCGACCAAGAGACCGCCACCGAGGCCATCGCGCCGATCATCGCCCGCCTCAAGGAGCAGTGGTCCCACCACGCGTCGCTGGTGACCTGGCTCGACCTGGTGGCCGACGACGTGGCGCGCCATGTCCGACAGATCCTCGCGGATCCCGACGACGACGACGGGCCCGCCGAGCTCGGCCCGGGGGGAGACGGGGCCTCGGGCGAGGCCTTCTTTCGCCGGTACCGGGTCAACGTGCTGGTCACCCACCCGCCCGCGGCCGGGGCCCCGGTCATCTGGGAGGAGGAGCCCAGCCTGCCCGCGTTGGCCGGCCGCATCGAGCACCGCGCCCGCCTGGGCGGCCTGGTCACCGACTTCTCCCTGATCCGCCCGGGCGCGCTGCACAAGGCCAGCGGCGGCTTCTTGGTGCTCGACGCGCGGCAGGTGCTCAGCGACCCCCGGGGCTGGGAGCACCTCGAGCAGAGCCTGCGCAACCAGCACGCGGTGATCCGCTCCACCGCCGCCGACCGACAGGTCATGACCACGGTGACCCTCGAACCCGAGCCCTTCGACGTCCACCTCAAGGTGGTCTTGGTGGGCGAGCGAGACATCTACTACAAGCTCTCCGAGCTCGACCCCGAGTTCGCCAGCCTCTTTCGGGTGGCGGTGGACTTCGAAGACACGGTGCCCCGCACACCCGAGAACCTCGACCGGCTGGCCGGCCTGGTGGGCACCCTGGTCGGTCAGGACGGCCTGCTCCACGTCACCGCCGACGGCGTGGCGCGGATCGCCACCGAGTCGTCGCGCGCGGCCGGCGACGCCCGCAAGCTCTCGGCGAACGTCGGCCAGCTCACCAGCCTGCTCAAAGAGGCCGACCGCCACGCGCGCCGCGCCGACCCCCCGCCTGCCGTCATGAACGCGACGCACATCAGCGCCGCCCTGGCCGCCCGCCACCGCCGCACCGCGCGGGTGCACGACCGCATCCTCGAGGGCATCGTCCAGGGCACGGTCAACATCGCCACCGAGGGCGCCGAGGTGGGCGAGGTCAACGCCCTGGTGGTCATCGGGATGGGCCGAGACACCTTCGGCCACCCCGCGCGGGTCACGGCCCAGGTGCACATGGGCCCCGGCAAAGTGCTCGACATCGAGCGCGAGGTGAAGCTCTCGGGCCCCCTGCACAGCAAGGGCGTGCTCATCCTGCAGGGCTACGTGGGCGCCCGCTACGCCTCGGAGCGCCCCCTGCCCATCCAGGCCAGCCTGGTCTTCGAGCAGAGCTACGGCCCCGTTGACGGCGACAGCGCCTCGCTCGCCGAGACCTGCGCCCTGCTGAGCGTGCTCGCCGACGCCCCCCTCCGCCAGGATCTCGCGCTCACGGGCGCCATCGACCAGCGCGGCCGGGTGCAGGCCATCGGCGGGGTCAACGAGAAGATCGAGGGCTTCTTCGATGTCTGTCGCGCCCGCGGCGACGGCCTCACGGGCACCCAGGGCGTGCTCATCCCCACCGACAACGTGGGCCACCTCATGCTGCGCCAAGACGTGGTGGCCGCCATCGACGCGGAGCGCTTCCACCTGTGGAGCGTGAGCACGGTCGACGACGCGATGCGCATCCTCAGCGGCCTGCCCTGTGGCGACCGCGACGACGCGGGCGCCTGGATGACCGACGGCATCGACGCCCGCATCGAGGCGCGGGTGGTGCGCCTCGAGGCGATCCAGACCGAGCGGATGCAGCGGCTGGGCCGCCCCGATGGGGTGCGCTAGGCGGGCGCTTCGGGGCGACGAGCCTCGACCAGCGCGGCGCCTCAGCGGCAGGGCAGCAGGCCCACCACCCAGGCGTTGTTGTCTTCGTCGCACTCACCTTCGAGATGGGTGCCGTCCACCGTGATGGTCAACACGCCGGTCCACAGCGACGTGTCGAAGGTGAAGGGGCCCATCAGCACGCTCTCCTGCTGGCCCAGCGCGGTCACCGGCTCGCGGTCCAGCTCCACCCCGTCCACGTCGAAGACCAGCTCGACCGGGCCCGCGTCGGCGAGGCCCTGGTTCTCGATGGGCACATAGAAGGTGACCGTGCCGGCGTCGCAGTCGAGGCACCAGTCGGCGACCGCTTGGATGCGCAGATCGGGCTGGGGGCTGCCGTCGGCGGCCGGAAAGCCCGGCTGGTCGGCCGCGCGGAAGGTGTTGTAGGTGGCCCAGTTGGGCGGCTCACTGGCCGGCACCGACAGGTCGTCTTCGATGTTGGTGACGTGGTAGCTGTGCTGGTTCCAGACCGGTCGGGTGGGGGCCCAGGCGTCGCCGGCGCCGCTGCCGATCGACCGCACGCCGTGCCAGCCCGCGGTCCGCACCGTGTTGCTGGCCAGGAGGATCTCGGTGGCGCCGTCGCCATCGACGTCGGCTAGCGAAGGCAGCTCGAAGCCCGTGGCGCTGGCGTGCTCGGTGGGATCGAAGCCCGCAGCGCCCAGGCGGTCGCTGCCGTCGACGCCGCTCCACACATACAGCTGCCCCTCGTCGGCGTAGACCACCTCGGCCACGCCGTCGGCCTCGAAGTCGAAGACCGACGCGCCAGTGGCCGCAGAGGCGTCGTCGATGGTGCTCGACCAGAGCGGCGCCCACGCGCCGGCTGTCTCGTCGTAGACCGTGAACGAGTCGAGGCCGGCGATGCCGATCTCGGCGAGGCCGTCGCCATCGAAGTCTGCGATGGTGGGGGGGCCGCAGGTGCGGCCATGGTCGCAGTCCACCAGCGAGAACGACGCGCCCAGCGTGCCATCGTGCTCGAAGATCTGGGCCACGCCGATGCCCACGGTGAGCACCTCGGGGTCGCCGTCGCCGTCGAGGTCGCCCACCGCCGAGAGGCCGTCGTCCAGGGTGAGGTCAGACCATTGCTGGGTGCCATCGGCCTGGTAGACCGTGTTGCCGGCCACCAGCTCCTGGTCTCCGTCTCCGTCGAGGTCGGACATCACCGACAGGCCCGCGCCGTCGTCGCCCGAGGCGTCGATCTGATAGGCGCCGCGCCCGGCCGACCCGCGGAACAGCAGGGCGCCGGTGGCGTCCCAGACCGCAGCTCCGAGGGCGATCTCGGCCTGACCGTCGCCGTCCATATCGCCGATGACCGGCGAGGAGCCCAGCATCTGGGTGAGGGTCAGCCCGGTGGGGATCGGCGCCGCGAACAGCACCGTGCCGTCTGCGTGCACACAGACCATGGCGTACTCGTAGGCGTTCACGCAGATCTCGGGCGTCCCGTCGGCGTCGATGTTGCCCAACGCCACGCCACCGCGGGCCTGGGGGTGGAAGGTCGTGCCATCCGGTGCGGTGAGCTCGGTGAAGTAGGCCGACTCCACACCGGTGGTGCCGTCCACCACCACCAGCGCGCCGTAGGAGTTGTGGTAGTTCCCCCCCTCGAAGGCGCTGAAGACCACGTCGGGGGAGTCGAGCCCGTCGATGACGCCGTCGGCGTTGTCGTCGGTGAGGTTGCCCACCACCGGGGTGATCATCACCTGGTTGTAGGGGTGGCCAGCGTCGGTGGGCGCCCAGGCCCACTCCACCTGGGGGGCGAAGGCGATGGTGACCGGGTCGGGGGGGAGCAGGCAGCCGTCGTCGCGGCCGGGGTCGGCCAGGGGCGAGGGCCCGAGGTCGTCGCAGCTGTCCGTCCCGCCGGTGCCATCGCTCCCATCTGAGCCGTCGCTCCCGTCGCTCCCGTCGCTCCCGTCGCTCCCGTCGCTCCCGTCGCTCCCGTCGCCGCCGGGATCGCCGCTGTCGCAGCAGCAGCCCTCGACGATGATGGTGTCGGCCGGGACATCCACGATGACGTCGGGGATGCAGCCGGCCGAGACGAGGAGGGCGGGGAAGAGCAGGCGGGACATCGAGGCTCCAGGGAGGCGGGGGGACCGGCGAGCCGCCCACGCGAGGGGGCCCAGCCGACCCCCTGTTCATCGCCAGCCAGCCCGCCGCTGCCATCCCACCTCGATCTTATGTGGACGCCTCGCGCAGCCCCGACAGCGTCGGCAGGGAGCGGATAGGCGCACCCCGTCCCCTCCCCTCGGTGCCCATGGCCGACCGCTCCGACCCCCATTGGCCCGTGGGCAGCGTGGCCGACGGGCCAATGG
>JBDQIL010000455.1:0-4700 GCA_040264415.1 Myxococcota bacterium | reverse complement strand
GCCTGCACCGCGGCGCGCGCGGCCTGGGACCGCTCCGCCAACACCCGCAGGGGAGCCGACTCGAGGCGGACGTTCAGCCGGGCCTCACGCCGCTCGAAGTCGATGAGGCGCTCGAGCCCGGCTCCGCCGGCCGACTCGAAGAGGAGGAGCTCCTGGGCGACCGTGTCGCGCGCCGCGGTGCAGGCCCAGCTGCCACCCGACGCCACGGTCTTCGGGGCCAGCATGGTCACCCTGCTCGGGGGGTGGCTCGACGAGATCATCGCCGGCCAGCGCAACGGCGTGCTGGCGTCGGCGGGGGTCATCGCGCTGATGATGGTGGTGGGGCTGCGCAGCCTGCGCGTGGGCCTGTGGAGCATGCTGCCCAACCTGCTCCCGCTGGTGGTGCTGTTCGGGGGGCTGGCGCGGGTGTGGGATCCGGTCGACTCCGACACCCTCATCGTGGCGATGATGGCCCTCGGGATCGGGGTGGACGACACCGTGCACTTCTTGATGCGCTACCGCCTCGAGGCCGCGCGCAGCGCCGACACCGAGGTCGCCCTCGCCCGCACCTTCGCCTTCGCCGGCCGGGCCATCGTCACCACCACGGTGATCCTGGGCCTCGGCTTCTTGCCCCTCGTCGCCGCCGACTATGTGCCGCTCAGCTTGGTGGGTCTGTTGCTGCCGACCGCCCTGGTGTTGGCGTTGGTGGCGGATCTTCTTCTGGTGCCGGCGCTGGTTCGGCTGGGCTGGATGCGCTTCGAGCCGGCCCCCTCGGCGGCGGAGTAGCCGCGGCGGTCCGCCGAGGGGCGGCGTCGCGACTGCAACCACCCGCCGCCCTGTGTCATCGTCCTCAACGCCTCCCCTCGAGCGCCCGCTCATGCACGTGGTCATCATTGGAAACGGCGTCACGGGCGTCAGCGTGGCGCGGCACCTGCGCAAGGGCAGCGGCGAGGTGCGCGTCACCCTGGTGTCGGGGGAGAGCGACCACCACTGGTCTCGGCCCGCGCTCATGTACCTCTACATGGGCCACATGCGGTTCTCCGACGTGAAGCCCTACGAGGACCACTTCTGGGCCGACCACCGCATCGACCTGGTGCGGGGGTGGGTCGAGCGCATCGACACCGAGGGGCGCCGCCTGCACCTGGCAGACGGCCGCGTCCTCGACTGGGACGAGCTGGTGCTGGCCACGGGCTCGGTGCCCAACCGCTTCGGGTGGCCGGGCCAAGACCTCGACCGCGTCCACGGCATGTACAGCATCCAAGACCTCGTCGCCCTCGAGCGCGCGACCCCGCGCCTGAAGCGGTGCGTGGTGGTGGGGGGCGGCCTCATCGGCATCGAGCTGGCCGAGATGCTGCACTCGCGCCACATCCCCGTGACCCTGCTGGTGCGCGAAGCGCTCTACTGGGACAACGTGCTGCCCCGCGAAGAGGCGGCCATGGTGGTGCGGGCCATCGAGCGGGCGGGCTTCGATCTGCGGCTGCAGACCGAGCTCAAGGAGATCCACGACGACGGGCAGGGGGCCGCGGGCGGGGTCACGACCTCGGCCGGCGACCGCATCGACTGCCAGTTCGTCGGGCTGACCGCCGGCGTGCGCCCGAACCTCTCGCTCGTGCGGGACAGCCCCATCGAGACCGACCGTGGGGTGCTCGTAGACGAGCAGCTGCGGGCGTCCGTGCCCCACGTCTGGGCGGCGGGGGACTGTGCGCAGATCACCACCGAGGCGGGCGAGCGCTACCTGCAGCAGGTCTGGTACACCGGCAAGGCCCAGGGCGAGGTGCTCGCCGCCAACCTGCTGGGGGCCGGCCGCAGGTACGACCGAGGGGTCTGGTTCAACTCCGCGAAATTCCTGCACATCGAGTACCAGACCTACGGCGACGTGCCCAACCGGCCGACCGACGGCGTGACCCACCACTACTGGGAGCACCCCGACGGCAAGACCGCGCTGCGGCTGGTCGAGCGCGGGGGCGCCTTCGTGGGGCTCAACGCCATGGGGCTGCGGATTCGCCACCGGGTCGCCGAGCGCTGGATCCGCGACCGGGCCACCATCGCCCAGGTGCTCGACCACCTCGACGAGGCCCACTTCGACCCCGAGCTGCACCGCCGCCACACCGCCGCCATCCGCGCCGCGCTGCGGCGTCCCCGCTGACCGCCGAGCTCCCATGACCCAGAGCCTCCCCCCGCTCACGCCAGACACCGAGCTCTTCGGCGAGCTGTCGGCGATGCAGGCCGAGACCAGCCGACCCCGTCGGACCCCGGGCGAGTGGGCGGCCTTGGGGCTCACCTGGCTCGGCGCCGTGGGCTTCGCCGCCTGCCTCATCGCGCCCAAGATCGCTGGCACCTGGGCCATGTTGTTGGCCACCGGCGGCGCGGTGGCGGGGGGCGGCCTGGCCTACCAAGCCCTTCGGTACGCCGGCCGAGAGCCCGGCATCCATCACGACGGGCTGCAGTTTCGGAGCGCCTGGCAGCGCGGCGCGTGGGGCTGGCTGGCCGGCGTGGCCATGACCGCCTTCTACTGCGTGCTGTACTGGTGGGAGGCCGACTGGGGCGCCAACCCGCTTCAAGGCGGCATCGCGCTGGTCGATCCGCTCGCTCAGACGCTCTCGGGCGCGCCGGCCGACCAGTGGTTCCTCTACGGCACCCTCTACACGCTCGCCGTGCTCGTGATGGGCGGCCGCATGTTCTGGAAGTACCGGCACAGCCGCTACCACCTCGCGCGCACCGCCTCGGTGATGTTCTTTCAGCTCGCGCTCGCCTTCTTGCTGCCCAACCTGCTCAAGCACGCCGGGCAGCCCGAGTTCTACCTCTCGTACTTCTGGCCCCTCAAGCCCGAGTACCTGCTGCCCTTCAGCGTGGGCTGGACCCTCGACGGCGGGTCGCTGGGCCGCGCCATGATCCTGTGGGGGGCGCTGGCGAGCTTCGTGGCGGTGCCGGTGCTCACCTGGCGCTTCGGCAAGCGCTGGTACTGCTCGTGGGTGTGCGGGTGCGGCGGCCTGGCCGAGACGCTGGGCGACCCCTGGCGGCACCTCTCCGACAACTCGACCCGCGCCTGGCGCATCGAGCGGTGGAGCATCCACCTGGTGCTGGTGGCCATCGTGGCCATCACCGGCGGGCTGTGGCTGCACGAGGCGCTCGGCCGGCCCTGGTGGTCGGACGGCGGCCAGGGGCTCTACTACAAGACCTACGGCTTCATCATCGGCGCGGCCTTCTCGGGCGTCATCGGGGTGGGCTTCTACCCGCTGCTCGGCAGCCGCGTCTGGTGCCGCTTCGGCTGCCCCCAGGCGGCCATCCTCGGGCTCATCCAGCGCTTCTTCAGCCGCTTCCGCATCACCACCAACGGCGGCCAGTGCATCTCGTGCGGCAACTGCTCCACCTACTGCGAGATGGGGATCGACGTGCGGGCCTATGCCCAGCGTGGCGAGAACATCGTGCGCGCGTCGTGTGTGGGCTGCGGGGTGTGCGCCGCGGTGTGCCCCCGGGGCGTGCTCCGGCTCGAGAACGGCGCGGTGGACGACCGCTTCGACGGCGCCGACCAGCCGCTCATCGACCTGCTGCGGGCGACCGGGGTGCTGCGCAAGGACTGGGACGAGACCGAGCCGGTCGAGCCTGCCGCGTGAGCCCCCCCCGCGTGCTGGTGGTGCGGGCGGGCGAGGCCGAGGCGGGCGTGCAGGCCGCCCACGGCGACTACCCGGCGTGGTTCGCCCAAGCCCTGGCGCCGCACGCGGTGATGGCGGGGGCGGTGGCCCCGTTTCTGGGGGACGACCTGCCCGCCGCGCCCGCGGTCGATGCGGTGCTGATCACCGGCAGCCCGCTGTCGGTGCGCGACGAGGCCCCGTGGATGCGCGCGCTCGGGGCCTGGACCCTCGCGCAGGCCGACCGGCTCCCGGTGCTCGCGGTGTGCTTCGGACACCAGCTGGTCGCCGAGGCGCTGGGCGGTCGGGTGGAGGCCCACCCCGGCGGCCCGGAGTGGGGCACCGTCGCGGTCGACCTGCACCCCAGCGGTCGGGCGGATCCGCTGTTCGAGGGGCTGCCGGACCGCCTGATGGTGCAGGGGCTCCACCGAGATCACGTGGCCACCCTGCCACCGACCGGGTCGCTGCGACCGCTGGCCGGCAACGCCCACACGCCCCTGCAGGCCTTCGCCGTGGGCCCCAACCTGCGCGCGGTGCAGTTTCACCCCGAGCTGCGCGCCCCGGTGGTGGCCGACCTGCTGGCCCGCCGCGACTGGGCGCCCACCGCGCCGGTTCAGCAGACCGACCACGGCGCGCGCCTGTTGGCCAACTGGGCGCGGGGGCTGCGTGCTGGCCCGCCCGCGCGCTGAGGCGGCGTCAGCGCAGCGTGTCGAGGTAGCCCTTCCACACCTGGTCGCGCCGCTCGTCGAGCGCGTGGCGCACCACCGCGCGGGCGACGGTCTGGGTGCCGGTGTGGGAGAAGTAGTTGGTGGACGCGTCGATGGCGGCGGCCACGTAGTCGAGCCCGCCGTCGGCCACCGACATGGCCCCTTGCAGCTGGTCGAGCACCTTGCCCTGCGTGATGCCCTTGTCGGCCACGAAGCGGGTGACCCAGTCGCCGGTCTTGTCGAGGGCCTGGATGGCGAAGCCGCGCTTGTCGTCCATGCTGTCGCCGGGGAGCTGGCCCGCGAGCGTCTGGAAAGCGGCGTTGCCGGCGAACTTCGACGAGGCGACGTCTTTCCAGGTGGAGATGATCTTCTGCACGAAGCCGGG
>JBDQIL010000454.1:0-4714 GCA_040264415.1 Myxococcota bacterium | reverse complement strand
GCCCCCGAGTCGGCGCCGGCGCCCAAGCCCGCTCCGGCCCCGCAGCCATCGCCTGCGCCCAAGTCGGCGCCTGCGCCCAAGGCGGCGCCTGCGCCCAAGGCGGCGCCTGCGCCCAAGGTGGCGCCTGCGCCCAAGGCGGCGCCTGCGCCCAAGGCGGCGCCTGCCGCTCCCGCAGCCGCCGCTGCTGGCCTGCTGCAGCCCTGGCGGCGCGACCCCGATCCCATCCCGTCCACCGCGAGCGGCAAGGACACCGCTCGCTACACCGTGCGGCGCGGTGTGGGCGGGAGCGCCTTCCGCATGCGCCTGCCCGCGACCCTGTCTACCGGAGAGGCGGTCTGCTGGCTGGCGGGCAACCGCGTCCCGGTGCGCACCGACCTGGCGGGCGCGCTGCTCGGCTGGTGGCGCCTCGAGCAAAGCGGCGAGGCCCTCTCAGCGACGGCTCGCATGGGCTCGGTCTCGGCCGACGCCGACCTCGTGTTGCGCTTTGTGGCCAACCGAGTGGTGCTGGCCGACGTCACGGTGGCCACCACCCCGGCCCCCACGCGCTTCCTGTCGCCGGTGGGCGTCGCTGTCCCGGTGGCCACGCTGCTCGACCACCTCGCCGGGCGCTTTGGCATCGACGCGGGCGCGTGGACCCTCGAGGTCAACGGCGAGGCGGTCACGCCCTGGCACATCCTCGACGACGTGCTCTCCGACTCCGACGCGGCCGTGACCCTCGCGTTGCGCCCGGCCGCGGACGCCGCCCGATGAGTCAGGAACGCTGGGATGTGGTGCTCCGGTTCACCAGCGGACCGCTCGGCTTTCAGGGCGACCAGGTGCTGCGTGGGCCGGTCGTGCGCCTGGGCGCCAACCCCGGCCCGGGTGGCCTGAAGCTCGACGGCTACCGGGGCCTCGACGACCGCCAAGCCGTCATCTCAGCCTATGACGGGGGCTCGGTCTCCATCGGTCCGGTGGGCACCAACCAGGTGCGGGTGGCCTCGCACGAGAACGTGGCCTGGGCCGAGGTGCAGACGCTGCGCGCGCCGGTCTACCTCAACCCCGGCGACGCCTTCCATCTGGGCCCGCCCGGGCGCGGCGTCACCGCCATCTTCGTCGAGGCGCGCCGCCTGGGCCTGTGGGAGCAGCGGCGCATCCTGTCCGAGGCCGCCGACGCAGAGCCCGACTTCCAGGACTCCCAGGTGGGCCGCCTCGACACCTCCGCGGGCCGCCCCGTGTGGTTCATCCCGGCGCTGCTCACCATGTCGCTGTTCTTCATGGGCGGCATCCTCGCGTCGGTGCTCACCGATCTGCAGGAGGAGGTGCCGCTCCTGGGGCCCACCGACGAGGGCAAGGAGTACTACACCCGCGCCGACGTGGCCGACATCCCCCCGCTCTCCGAAGAGCTGCGGGTGGGGCTGAACGAGGCCTTCCACGACTTCGTGATGGCGCCCAACGCAGAGGCCGCCGATCGACCCAAGCTGGCCGAAGACCCCTCCCGCTGGGATCCCCAGTTCCTCGACTACGTGCAGAAGTCGGTGGCGTTGCACGCCCGCTCGCAGAGCTTCTGGCGCCGCCTCGAGGCGGTGCGCGGCTCGTACTCGTTTGTGACGGAGGAGCTGAGAAAGGAGGGTCTGCCCGAGGTCTTCGCGGCGATCCCGTACCAGGAGAGCCGCTACATGTCCGACCGCCAGAGCTTCGCCTGCGCGATGGGCTGGTGGCAGCTGATGCCCGAGACCGCCCGTCGGGCTGGCGTGCAGGTCAAGAGCTGTCGGTTGCAGGGCTCCAACAACCTCTGGGAGCCCGACCGCGACACGCCCGTGCGCGGGGTGCTCAAGAACGCGACCTACGTGCGCAAGCTGCCGAGCGGCAACTACTCCTGCCGCATCGAGGGCTGCGAGGTCGATCAGCGAAAAGAGCTCGCTGCCTCCACCGACGGCGCCCTGGCCCTGCTTCGAGAGGCGTGGGACGACCCCGCGCTGGGTGAGTCCGGCGCGCTGGTCCAGATCTCGATCCTCAGCCACAACGCCGGCTACGACGACAGCCGCTTCGACGAGGGCCGGGTCAAGCCCACCAACCTGCTGCAGGCCTACGAGAAGCACCGCGCCCGCGTGGGCAAGGGCGCCGCCCCGCACTTCTACGGCGACAACATCACGTGCGTCGGGCCCGAGTTCTACGGCCAAGACAACACCAACAAGCTCTGCGGCGGGGTGCTCCCCAACGAGACCCAGCACTACGCCTACAGCATCGTCGCGCAGCACATCCTGGCCGTGTGCTACTACGCGCGAAACCACGGCACCACGCCGCCCTTCGACAAGTGGCGGACCTACCTGCTCGACGGCCACTACTGCCAGCAGATCGCGGTGCCCACCACCGACAAGGTCAAGAGCTGGGGCAGCCGATGACGGGCCGCATGATCGGCAGCCTCGCGGTGCTCATGCTGATGCTCGCGGCCAACGGCTACCTGATCTTCCTTGAGCTGCGCGAGGGCGACAACGGGCAGAACCGCATCGCGCCCGCCCAGCAGCAGGTGCGCCACGACATGGCCCGGCAAGACCCGCTGCTCAACCTGCGGTTCGCACCCAGTGAGCGCCAGGCCAACCTCGAGGCCTTCGGGCTGCCGGGTCCGCTGGTCACCCAGACCCTCGACACGCTGAGCCGGCTCGACGATCGGTACCAGCAGCGCCTCGGGGTCGCCATCGACGCGGTGGCCGAGCCCGAAGAGTTCGCCGACGCCCTGTGCGGTCGCACCAGCGATCTGCGCCCCCGCTACGGCGCCCTGCGCTTCATCGTCGAGGAGAGCCGCGGGGCCCGCGAGGTGATCGACATGCAGCGCACCACCGAGCTGGCCCGCCAGGAGTGGAGCCGGGCCGACCTCATCCTCGAGGTCTACGGGCGGCTCGAGCTGGGCGACGATCGCAAGGACGACGCCCCGCTGATGGCCATCGCCGCCATCCTGCTGGGCAAAGAGCGAGAGGCCATCGAGAGCCTGCCCCCATGGGACCGCTCGACCCTGGGCACATGGAGCTGGGAGGACGTGCAGGCGAAGAACCCCGGCATCGACCAGCGGGTTCGCGAGTACTTCGCGCTGATGCACCTCACGGCCGAGCTGGCGCAGGCTCAAGGCGGCGCCTGCGGCAACTGACGCCGCGGTAGCTTGGCCGGCGCCGCCCCGGCTGGCACCCCCCAGGATATAGTGGAGCGCCCCGAACCGAGAGTCCCACCGCGATGGAGCCCCGCCGCAGCTTCCGTTTCCTGAAGGAGTTGTCGGAGGGCGCCTTTGGGAAGGTGTACCTGGCGGAGATGATCACGGGCGACAACTTCAAGTCGGTCGTCGCCATCAAGCTGCTCCACGGCAAGTGGTCCGACCACGAAGAGATCGTGCAGCGCTCGCGAGACGAGGCCCGCGTGCTGGGGCTGCTGCACCATCGCAACATCATCCGCGTCGAAGACCTGACCTCCATCAATGGCCAGTGCGCCATCATCATGGAGTACCTCGACGGCGTCGACCTGAAGACGCTGGTGAACCACGCCAAGGACAGCGACCGCATCATCCCGCGGCGCATCATCTTCGAGGTGGGCTCGCAGGTGGCCTCGGCCCTCGAGGCCGCGTACCACCACCAGCCGCTCCAGGGCGGAGAGCCGCTCCGCCTGATCCACCGCGACATCAAGCCGTCCAACGTGATGGTGACCCGCGCAGGTGACGTGAAGGTGCTCGACTTCGGCACCGCGCAGGCCCAGTTTGATCACCGCGAGGCCCACACCCAGGCCCTCGCCTTCGGATCGGCGGCCTACATGGCCCCGGAGCGCCTCGCGGGCGACCCCGACGCCCCCTCCGGTGATGTCTTCTCGTTGGGGATCACCCTCTACGAGATGCTGGCGCGCCAGAGCTACGGCAAGATCCACCTGCGGCCCGAGAAGTTCGACGCCAAGCTCGCCGGGCGCCTCGAAGACCTCGATCTGAGCGACCTCGACGAGGAGCGCGCGCTCCAGGTGCGGCAGACCCTCGGGGTGTTGCTGGCCTACGACGCCGGCGACCGGCCCGACACCTCGACGGCGGTGGACATCCTCGAGTCGCTGGCCGAGAGCATCCACGACGGATCGATGCGGCGGTACTGCCGCGAGGTCGTGGCCCCGCTGAAAGACAGCATGCAGCCCGAGCAGGATCCCGAAGATCCGATCACGGGCAGCACCCTGTTCGAAGACGTGTCGAACTTCGCCGACCTGATGGCCGACGAGCCCGACCCGCAGCCCCGCTCCAACCCCACCTGGGTGGACGACGGCAGGCACGACGATCCGCCCGACCCCGTCTCGGCGTCTGGCGCCGCGGCCGTGGCGGTGGACGGGCGCAAGCCCGCGCCGTCGCTCCGCATGCCGACGCTGTCCAGCTTCGAGTCGTCTGCGCTCGATCGGAGCGCGCAGCCGTCCCTCGAGGTCGAAGACGACGAGGTCTCCGCGGCGTCGCCGGCGGCGGGCCCCGCGGTCGGCTCGCCCGAGACCGACAGCTCCGGCGCGCAGCCGCTGCCAGCCCCCGGCGCCCAGGCCCTGCCCGAGGGTCCCTTCTCGGGACCGGGCACCCTCGACGCCTCTGCGCAGCGTGATCCGGCCGCCGGCCCGGCGCCGGCCTCACCGGGCGTCGATCTCGACCTGTTCACCGCCCCCACCGTGCACCACAGCCCGCGCGAAGACGACGACATCTACGGCGAGTACGACGACGCGCCGGCGGGCCCGGCCCGCG
>JBDQIL010000453.1:0-4719 GCA_040264415.1 Myxococcota bacterium | reverse complement strand
GTCGCAGGCCCAGTCCACCGCGAGGTCTTCATCGAGCAGCGACAAGAACCCCGAGAGGTACAGCTGCGAGAGCCCCGGCGCGTCGCCGTCTACGGGGCTCGCCCACCCGGTCATGTCGAGCGGCAGGGGGATCTGCCGGCCCGCCAGGGCGGGGTCGAGGTCGACCTGGATGCTCAAGGCCGCGTCGAGGTCTTCGCTCACGGTGAGCCCGCCCGTGGCGGTCCCCGGCACGAACACGGCGTAGCCGCCGTAGTCGGCGTAGACCGACGTGACCGACCAGTCGCCGACGAAGGCGAACGGCGGGTCTTCGCCGTCGCAGTCGGCGTCGATGCCGTCGGCGGGCTGGTCGGGGGCGCCGGGGTAGACGAAGGGGTCGGCGTCGTCGCAGTCGGTGGCCGCGGTGGCCCCGTCGTGGTCTTCGTCGAGGTCGAGCGCGGGCCCGCAGGCCGCGAGCAGCGCGGGGGCGATGAGCGTCATCCAGGGGCGCATGGTCAGCTCCGCTTCAGCGCGGGCACCGACGGCAGGCCGCTGTCGGTGGTGTCGATGTCGAGGGCGCCGAGCAGCCCGCTGAAGATCTCGGCCTCGGCCATCTCGCGGCCGGGGTCGGGGGCCCCGGTCTGGGGGTCGAAGCCGTGGGTGAGGCCCGTGTCGGGATCGACCCCGCCCAGCAGCGTGTCGCCCGGCGTGAGCGGGCTGAAGACCATCACGCCGTTGTTGAGGCTGTGGCTGGTGCCCCAGTCGCTCGCGCCGGCCGGGCGGTGCTTCTCGCGGCCGAAGTCGGACGCCACATAGATCATGGTGCGGTCCCACATGCTGGTGCCGTCGCCGAAGTCTTCGGCCGACAGCAGCGAGATGAGGCCATCGATGGTGCGGTAGATGCGGTTCCAGACCACCGCCTGACCCGCGCGGTGGGCCTGGTGGCTGAAGTCGAAGGCCAGCGGCGGGTTGAGGATGGAGTTGTCGGCCAAGAACTCGCCCTCGCTGGCGCCCTCGTCGTAGATGAAGTCGAAGCTGGGGCCCAGCGTGACCGTCACGCTCACCCGGTACTTGAGCAGCAGGAAGGCCAGCGCCGCCTGGGCCTCGAGGGGGTCGACGCCCAGCCGCGGGAAGGCCTGCATCACCTGGGCGGTGGCCGGCGACGGTTCGAGCCCGAGGGCGGCCAGCGCGGCCTGGTTCTCGGCCGACGGGACCATCAGCTTGGTGATGAGGTCGAGGCCCTCGATGCGCTCTTGGGGGGTCCCGCGCAGATCGCCCCACTCCACCAGCTTGGGCGCGTTGCCGAAGAGCTGGTGGAAGCGACTGGCGGGCTCGAAGCGGCCGTTGCGCTGCTTGCGCACGGCCTCGAGCACGGCGGGGTCGAGCCCGTCGGGCTGCCCGCGCGTGCCGTCGAGCGACAGCGGCCAGACCGCCGGGTTGGCGACCACCTGACCCCGGGCGTAGGTGGGCACGGCCGCGTCGGTGCCGTGCTCGGCGTAGCCCAGGCCGGCGAGCAGGTGCACGTTGGGGATGGGCGCCTGGCTGCCGTACTGCCAGGCCACCAGCTCCTGCATGGTGCGGCCGCGCCAGGCCTCGTTGCCCGTCACCGACCGGCGCTGGCCGATCTGGTGGTTGACGCTGGTGCGGGTCCAGGTGGCCACGGTGAGGTCTTGCTTGCGGCGCCCGATGTAGGTGGACGGGGTCACCGAGTAGCCCGACGGGATGGGCCCCATCTGGCTGCTCGACAGCTCGGGCACCCGGAAGGGTGAGCCCGACCACCCGACCAGCTGGCTGTCCGGGAAGGTGTTGATGGTGTCGGGGTTGGCCGACTCGCTGGCGGCGATGGCCATGGGGCCGTCGATGATGCTGCCGCCCCCAGCGGCGCAGAAGACGATCAGGAACCGGGGGTCGTCGCTGCTGTCGGCCAGCGCTTGCCGGTCGTGCAGCAAGGACGAGCCCAGCCCGGCCCCGGTGGCTGCGGCGATGCCGCGCAGGAGGTCTCGGCGGGAGTGCATGGGGCGTCCGGGCATCAGTAGAAGAGGGCTTCGGTGGAGGTCGCGACCACCACGCAGGCGCCCACCGACCAGTCGCGGCGCAGGTCGGTGGAGAGGGGCTTCAGCGCGTCGTACAGCTCGACGAGCGCGGCGTCTTCGTCGGCGTTGGCGCGGCGGCCCAGCAGGCGCTCCACCAGGGTGCGGGAGACCATGAGGCGGGCGTTGTACGAGGCCACGTCCCCCTCGAGCACCGGCCCGAAGATCACGGCGGGGCCGGCCTGGTCGCGTCGGTAGCGCTCGGCGCAGGCGCTGGTGGCCACGCGGTCTACGGCGATGGGGGCGCTCACGGCCGCGTTGTCGAGCGGCTGGTCGATGCCGAGCACCGTGGGCTCGACTCCGCCCAGCGTGATGCGGTGGGCGTCGGTGATGCAGTCGACCTCGCCGAGCTCCTGGCAGAGGTCCCAGGCGTCGAGGCCGAGGCCCTGACCCAGGTCGTGGCCCCAGACCTCGCCGGACTTGGCCTGCACGCGCCCGATCCGGCTCTCGGTCGGGGACTCGACCTCGGTGGCGCAGCCGACCAGCAAGAGGGCGGGCAGGAGGAGGGCGCCCAAGCGGCGCGGTCGGTGGTCAGGGGGCACCGTAGGCCTCCGTGTCGATGAGGTCGTGGAGCATCGCGTCCACCGAGTAGCCGTGAGCGCCGCCGAAGGCGTCCACCAGGTCGGCGTACTCGCCCAGCTCGGTCGCCCGGGGGCCCTCGCCGAGCAGCAGCGCCCAGTAGTCGCCCACCGTGGCCTCGCGGAAGTCTCGCGAGTTGGCCGCCACCTCGGCCCACTCCACCAGGTCGGACACCGTCTGGCCGAACAGCACGCCGTGCTCGGGGGTGTTGACCACCTCGAGGCCGTCTACGTCGGCGAAGCCCTCCATGCGCTGCGGGCCGTAGGAGTACGAGCGGGCGCGCCCGCCGCCGATGCCCTCGTAGCGGCTGAAGGGGTAGGTGAGCGGGTCGAGGGTGGAGTGACAGACCGCGCAGTCGGGCGCGGCGACGCCCTTCGTGTCGTAGTCGACCGGCTCGTCGGGCACGGGCTCGAGGCCCTCGAGGCGCGCGATGTCGTGGCCGAGGTAGGCCCGGTAGGCCTGCGCGGCCGTGGTGCGGGGCACGCCGGTGAACATGGTGAAGCTCATCAAGAACCAGCGGTGCGTGAGCATGCCGGCCCGGTAGGGGGCCTCGACCATCTGGGCGACGTCTTCGCCGCGCAGCGCGGCGTCTTCTGCGGGCGTGCGGTCCCACTCCTCGTAGACGGTGACCCCGCCCTGCATCCGGGCGGTCACGAAGGTCTGGCCGGTGAGCACCAGCCGCGCGTCGCGGCCGCCGGTCTGGGTCCAGGTGAAGTAGGCGTAGTCGTCGTCGTAGTCGGCCAGCGGGATGGGCCCCGGGTTGACCCCGGACTTCACCGCCTGCTGGGGCGCGATCTTGGCGTTGGCGAGGCTCCAGACCCGTCCGCCGCGCCCGCGCCAGTGTTCGCTGTCGAGGCAGGCGTCGAGGGCCGCGTGCAGGGCGGTCTGGGGGCTCTTCTCGTCGGCGAACTGCTCGCGCTCGTGCAGCGTGGGCGAGCGCCCGCAGAAGTCGAGCATGACCTTCTTGTAGGCGTAGCCGGGGTCGTAGCCGCACAGGTCCCAGCCGTCGTCGAGCTCGTCGGTGCAGGCGGTCGGCTTGGGCGTGCTGCCGGCGTCGGCCGGGGACGTGCCGGCCTGGATCTCCTCGAGGTTGGCCACGAGGTCGCCGTCCGAGTCGAGGCCCTCGACCTGGGCGAGGGCGTCGGCGAGCCCCGCCAAGAACTCATCTTCGTGCAGCGGCCGCTCGGCGCCGGGCAGCAGCGCGTCGGCGATGTCGTCGCCATAGACGTTGAGGGTGGGGGGGCTGGTGTGGCAGGTGGCGCAGTCGGCCGGGCCGGCCGCGCACGCCGGCGCGTCGGGGTAGACCTCGCAGAAGCGCGCAGGTGCGGGCGGCTGCGCGGTGACGCTCGTGGTGGTCGCCAACAGGGCGACGCCGGCGAGCGCGACGCCAGCGGCGGCAGCGGATCGGGGGAGGGTCATGGGGGCTCGGGCGGCAGGCGTGGGCAGGGTACCCAAACACCGACCAGGCTGCCACGCCTGACCGGGCTCGCCCCCGCGCGAAGCGTTCGGCATAGGGGCGCGTATGCCGTCGCTCGACCGAGACCGCCTGCTCACCCTCGCCCTGTGGGCGGCGGGGGGCGCGGTCCTGCTGATGCACGCCCTGCACTACGCCCCCACCTGGACCGACGACAGCTACATCTCGTTTCGCTACGCCTGGCGCGCCTGGCACGGCCACGGCGTCACCTTCAACCCAGGCGAGCGGGTGGAGGGGCTCACCAACCTGGGCTGGGCTTTGGCGCTGGCGCCGGGCTCTGGCGGCGACCTGTTGGCGCTGTCGCGGGCGATGAGCGTCGCCTGTGGCCTGGCCACGGTGGCGCTGCTCGATGACTGGAGCCGGGCGAGCGGGCTCGGCTGGGCCGCCCGGATCGCCGCGGTGGCCGCGCTGACGCTGGCGCCGTGGGTGCCCCACTGGCTGATGCAGGGCATGGAGACCCCCGCCGCCATGCTGCTGTGCACCGTCGCCTGGACCCGGTACGGCCGCGACGCCGCGAGCAGCAAGCCCGGCAGCAGTCCGCGCGGGGTGGTGAGGAAGGCCTCGAGGTAGGCCGCGCCGCGATCGGCCCGGTCGCCCGCG
>JBDQIL010000452.1:0-4719 GCA_040264415.1 Myxococcota bacterium | reverse complement strand
TCGGGCGACGGTGCGGGGGCGGCCGTCTCGACAGCTGGGCTCGGCGCGGGGGCCTCGTCGCCCATGGCCTCGAACCGCTTCAGCAGGTCGGAGATGTCCTCGTCGGCGGACGTTCCGATGATGGCGATCGGCCGTCCGGCCGGCACTTCGGCGTCGGCCTCCGCCAGGATCTTCAGCAGGACACCCTTGTCGAAGACCTCGATCTCCATGGCGGCCTTGTCGGTCTCGACCTCGGCCAGCACGTCCATCGGCTCGAGGACGTCGCCCTCGGCCTTCTTCCACTCCAGGATTCGGCCCGCCTCCATGGTGGGGGAGGCCTGCGGCATCTCGAAGAACTCAGCCATTGCGGCCTCCCATCACCTTGCGCACGGCGGCGACGATGCGGTCTGGGTTGGGGTTGACGGCCTTCTCGAGCACCGTCGCGTAGGGGTGCGGCACGTCGCGGTTCGTGACGCGGAGCACCGGGGCCTCGAGGTAGTCGAAGCAGGCCTCTTGCACGCGCGCGGCGATCTCGGCGCCCACGCCGGCGAAGAGGTGCCCCTCGTGCACGATGACGCAGCGGCCGGTCTTGGCGACCGAGCCGAAGAGCGTGGCGTGGTCGAGGGGCCGGATGGAGCGCAGGTCGATCACCTCGGCGTCGATGCCGAGGTCGGCGAGCCGCGGCAGGGTCTGCTCGACGTTCACCACCTGCTTGCCCCAGGTGACGATGGTGAGGTCGCGACCCGCCTTGCGCACGTTGGCCTGGCCGAGGGGGATGATGAACTCCTCGTCGGGCACCTCACCCTTCACGCCGTAGGTGAGCTCGCTCTCGAGGAAGCACACGGGGTTGTCGTCGCGGAGGGCGGCCTTGAGCAGCCCGTAGGCGTCGTGGCTGTCACAGTAGGTGACCACCTTCAGCCCGGGGAAGTGCGCGTACAGGCTGTCGACGGACGTGCTGTGCTGGGAGCCCAGGTTCTCTGCGGTGCCGTTCGGTCCACGGAAGACCACGGGAACCGAGGCCTGACCGCCGCTCATCTGGTAGATCTTGGCGGCCGAGTTCACCACCTGGTCGAAGGCCACCAGGCTGAAGTTCCAGGTCATGAACTCGATGATGGGGCGCATGCCCACCATCGCGGCGCCGATCCCGAGGCCGGCGAAGCCGCCCTCGCTGATGGGCGTGTCGACGATCCGGTCGGGGCCGAACTCCTCGAGCATGCCCTGGCTGACCTTGTAGGCGCCGTTGTACTGGGCGACCTCCTCGCCCATGAGGAAGATGCGGTCGTCGCGGCGCATCTCCTCGACCATGGCCCGTCGCAGGGCCTCACGGATCTGCAGGTTGGCCATCAGCCCACCTCCTGCTTGCTGTCTTCGAGGGTGTGGGTCGGGGCGTCGTCACCGACGCCGTAGCCGGTGGTCTGCGGCGCGTAGGTGAAGTCGTAGAGCGTGGAGACGTCGGGCTCTGCGCTCTCGTCGGCGAAGTCGTAGGCGTCTTGGCACTCGGCCTCGACCGCCTCGTCCGCCGCGTCGAGGCGCGCCTCGTCCACGCCGCGCTCTTCGATGAGCTTGCGCCGGGTGATGACCAGCGGGTCGCTCTCGTGCTTGTACTTGTCGAGCTCGCCTTCGGGTCGGTACTTGGCGGGGTCGGACATGCTGTGGCCGCGGTGGCGGTACGTGGCGATCTCGAGGATGACCGGGCCGTTGCCGGCGCGGATGTAGCGGCGGGCTCGGCCCACCTCCTCGCGCACCACCTCGACGTCGAAGCCTTCGATGCGGTGGTGCTTCATGCCGACGCCGGCGCCGCGCAGGCTCATGTCGGTCAGCGCGGACTGGCGGTGGATCGCTGTGCCCATCGCGTATCCGTTGTTCTCGCAGATGAAGAGCACCGGCAGCTTGTACAGGGCGGCGAGGCACAGGGCCTCGAAGAAGGCGCCCTGGTGGGCCGCACCGTCGCCGAAGTAGCAGACGCAGACGCGGTCTTCGCCGCGATGGCGGATGGCCCAGCCCACGCCGTTCGCCAGCGGCACGTGGCCGCCGACGATGCCGTACCCGCCGAGCATGCGGTGCTCCATGCTGAACAGGTGCATCGAGCCGCCCTGCCCGCTGGTGCACCCGGTCTCCTTGCCGAAGAGCTCGGCCATCACCGCGCGGGCGCTGACGCCCTTCGCCAGCGCGTGGCCGTGGTCGCGGTAGGCCGTGATCCACCAGTCGTCCTTGTTCACCGCGGCGACGCCGCAGGCGACCGACTCTTGGCCGATGTAGAGGTGGCAGAAGCCCAGGATCTTGCGCTGGGTGTAGGCCTTCGCCGCGAGCTCTTCGAGGCGGCGGAGCAGCCGCATCTCTCGGTAGAGCTCGACCAGCCCGTCGTCGTCGAGGGGCGGCAGGCCGCTCTCCTCGGGCAGCGGTGCGAGGTCTTGGGTCGGTGCGGAGTCGTTCACGGGGCCCCCGGGGTCGGGTGCGGGGCGGCCGGGACGGCCCGCCCCTGTTGCAGGGCAGCCGTGGCCTAACGCACTCTCTGCCGGGGGGGGGCTTCAGCGCCCGCCGGTGTCTCCCACGAGGGTGTCGGTCCATGAGAACCGAGCCACCCAGCCGCTCGTGCAGTTCATCGGGGGGGCCTCGAGGTCCCGACAGGTCTCGCCAGCGTAGGTTCGGGCGTGCTCGAAGCTGGCCTCGAAGCGCTCGGGGCCGTGGACGGCGGCGGTGGCGAAGAGAGAGTCGGTCTCGCGGCAGCCTTCGGCGATCTCGCCCCCCGCGCTCCCGACCCCGACCGCGCGGCCGTCGCCCTCGCTGTGCAGCGTCACCGTGTCGAGCAGCCGCATCGTCGATCCGTCCACCGAGACCTCGACGTCGAGCGTGGCGCCGACCTCGATCCCGTCCCAGCAGCCCTGGCCCCGCACCGACAGGACCTCCATGGTCCACAGCCCCGGCTCGACGACGGGCTGTCCGACCGAGGCGTCGGGCCGCGGGACATCGGGCGTCCCCCAGGGGGCATGCACCAAGGGCGCCCCGGCGTCGATGTCGGGCGTGGCGGGAGCGAACTCGATGGGGTCGCCGGAGGTCTCGGCAGGTGCGAGGGCGGGCGCGCAGGCGGTGACGCAAGCGGTGGCGACCAGCAGGGTGCGGTGCATGGGGGCTCCGGGAGGGCGCGGGGGCATGACTGCAGGACAACGGCTCCGATCGGCTTCGGGATGAGGCGTCGGATGGCGAGATGGTGACGCGTACGGGGTCGTCGGGGTCCGCCGTGCTACGTTTCGGTGAGCGCGCGGCTTCTGTGGCGTGCTGGCACCCCTCATTGCTGGTCCGATGTCGACACCGCCGGAAAGCGACTACCACCCGGACGGCACGCCCAAGCGGCTGGGCCGATACCAGCTGCTGAGCGCGATCTCCACCGGCGGCATGGCCCGCGTGTTCGAGGGGCGCCGCGTCAGCATCGCCAACGTGGCCCCCAAGGTCGCCGTCAAGGTCATCCTGCAGGACTTCGCCTCCGACGCAGGCTTCCGCGAGCTCTTCGCCAACGAGGCCCGGATCGGGTCGATGCTGCAGCACCAGAACCTGGTGCAGATCCAGGACTTCGATGCGGTCGAGGGCATCTACTACCTGGTGATGGAGTACGTCGAGGGCCCGACCCTTCGGCGGTGCATCTCGGCGGGTCGGCGAAACGGGGTGCGGGCCACGCTGCCGATCGTGGCCGAGATTGGGCGTCAGGTCTGCGACGGGCTGCACAACGCCCACACCGCCACCGACGAAGGCGGGGGGCCCCTCGGGCTGGTCCACCGCGACATCAAGCCCAGCAACCTCATCATCAACCCCCAGGGCGTGGTGAAGGTGCTCGACTTCGGCATCTCGAAGGCGCTGGCGGTCCGCGAACGCGAGGGGTCGGTTCGCGGCACCTGGGGCTACATGGCGCCCGAGCAGGCCGACGGCGGCCAGGTCACCGGCGCCGCGGATCAGTTCGGGTTGGCCACGGTGCTCTACGAGGCGGCGGCCTGCGAGTCGCTGTTCCCTGAGAAGGACCCCGGCACGATCCGGGGGCTGCTGTTGGTGGACGAGGCGGCCCGCCGCGCCGCGCGGCTCTCTGGGGCGTGGTCCGGGCTGTCGGGCGTGCTGATGCGCGCCCTTCAGCGCGATCCCGAGGCCCGCTACCCCTCGGCCGAGGCCATGGGGCGCGCCCTCGCCGCCCTCAACCCCGATCCGATGACCGCTCGCGACGAGCTGGTCCAGTATCAGCAGGCCATCGAGGCGGTCTCTGGAAAGCCGACGCGCCCGCCGGTGGCGGAGCGTGCCGGCAGCGCGTCCACGATGGGCTCGGCCCCGGTGGCGGCGCGGCCTGCGCCGGCTCCGGGCCCGTCGGTGGGGCTGCCGGTGGCCATCGGTGGGCGGCCCGGCGCCCTCCCGCCGTCTCCGCGCGCGGTGGTCCACGAGGGCTACGATCAGCCCACCCCACGCCGCCTCGGTGGCGCCGCTTCGGCGGTGCTCGGAGCGGCGGCCCTCGGCATCGTGGCCTTCACGGCCTGGCGGGTGGTGACCTCGTCTCCGGGCGAGTCGCCGGCGCCCGTCCCCGCGCCGACAGCGGACAACCCGCTCGCGGGGATCGGAGACGGCCCCGCGGTCGCGCCGGCTCCGGCACCTGCAGCGGCTCCGGCACCTGCAGCGACGCCGGTCCCCGCGCCGGCGCCCGCGGCCGTCGTGCCCGCGGTCGCGCCGGCTCCGGCTCCCCGGATCTTGCCGCCGCCCGAGGCGCCC
>JBDQIL010000451.1:0-4721 GCA_040264415.1 Myxococcota bacterium | reverse complement strand
GTTCCGTTCGCTTTATCTCCGAAAACGTCGATCTCCTTTTGTGGGCAGAACTGTCGAGTATTGGTGAAGGTGAAGTTATTGGCGAGTTCTAGCTCGAAACCGTTAAGCAGGTTCCTTAGTTCACAGTAGGTCGCCACAGGGGTTCTCCATGATACAGCACTTCAAACAAAACACTTTTTGCCTGTTAGCCGTTCTTCTTTTGTTGGCCATCACGGGCTGCCCCTCGACCACCGAGCGGCTCGACCTGCCGCCGGTGCAGCCGGTCGAGGCGGTCGACCTCGACCGCTACCTGGGCACCTGGTACGAGATCGCGAGCTTCCCCCAACGCTTTCAAGAGGGATGCGCCGGCACCACCGCCGAATACGCCTTCGATGGCGACGGCGGCATCCGGGTGGTGAACCGCTGCTTCGACGGCGCGCTCACGGGCCCGGAGCGGGTGGCCGAGGGCCGCGCGCGGGTGCCCGATCCGAGCACGCCCGCCCGCCTCGAGGTCAGCTTCTTCGGCCCCTTCTGGGGCGACTACTGGATCATCGATCTGGACGACGACTACCAGTACGCCGTGGTGGGGCACCCGGGGCGCGACTACCTCTGGATCCTGTCACGCACGCCGCAGCTCGAGCCCGCTGTCTACCAGGGCATCCTCGATCGGCTGCACGCCCAGCGGTACGGCACCGATCGCCTCGAGGTGACCCCGCAGCCCGAAGGCGCGGCCGGTCCGGGGTAGGCTCGGTCGGCCCGCCCACGCCGGATCCGCCGTGCCTGTCGTCACCGTCTCCGCGCTCGCGCCCCCCGACCCCGCCGCCATCGACCGCTGCCTCGCCGCCGTGGTCGAGGGCCTCGCCGGCGCGCTGCAGCAAGACCCGCAGGGCGTGTGGGCGCAGTGGGTGACGGTCGCGGCCATGCACACCGGCGCCACCCCGCGGGCCTTCGACGGCCACTGCCCGGTGGTGGTGGTGCGGGCCCGCGCGGGGCGCCACCCGCACGTGGTGCAGCTGGGCCTGCGGGCCGTGGCCGAGGCGGTGGCCGAGAGCCTCGGCCTGCCGGTGGCCGACGTCTGGGTGAGCTGGGAGGAGCTGGCGCCGGGCCGGGTCTTCGCCGGTGGTAGGGTGCGCTGAGGGCCGCCGCCCGGCCGGCTACTCGCCGGTGAGCCACTCGTTGAGGGTCTCGTCGCTGCCCACCATGCCGTCCACCACCATGTTCAGCGCCATGTCTTCGGGCACCGGGGTGTCTCCGAGGCTGGCGGCGATCCAGGTGGTCTGCAGGCGCCGGGTCTTGCCGTTGTGGGGCATGTTGACGCCCACGAAGTACTGGTAGTTGACCGCGAGCCAGTCGACGTTGACGTTGGCCTGCCGGCGCAGCCAGGTGCGGTAGACCACGGTGGGGCCGTCTTCGGCCTCGACCCACCGCCACTCGGTGCGAAAATCGACGCCCAGCTCGAGGCCGAGCGGGTAGTTGTTGACCGACTGGGTGCGGGCGCTCTCGGTGGCGCACTCCTGGTCGACGAAGCAGCTGGGATCGCCGTCGAAGGTGCGGTCGAAGGAGTTGTACTCGCCCTCGAAGACCTTCATCTGGTCGGCGAGCAGGTGGGTGCGCTCGACCTCGGTGAGGCTGCCGGACAGCACCGTAGCGACGCTCGCGCCCACCAGGTCGGAGAGGTCGGGGTCGCGCCCGTCGGCCTCGCCCGCGACCGCCTCTGAGAGGTTGTCTACGGTGTAGCCCTCTGTGGCCTCGTCGAAGTGGCGGTCGAGCCACGCGTCGAGGTTGTCGACGCCCATGGTGAGCTCTTCGTCGGTTCCGTCGCGCACCTTCTCGAACAGCCAGGTGGTGAGCTCTTCGAGCTCGGCGGGGGCCTCGGGGGGCGGACGGCAGCCCAGCAGGCTGAGGGAGAGCAGCCAGGGAATGGCGCGCATGGAGACCTCGCAGGAGCAGTGCGTGGGTTGGACGTGCTCATGGGCAGGCTATTCAGAAATCCGGCCCGAGGCTCTGCGCTTCCCCCTCGGACGGCGCCTGGATCGGGTTGGCGAAGGCGCGAGATGGCGTGGGTACCGGGGCCGCCCCGGCACGGGCGACCCCGACGGGCGCGCGCTACGCTCGCACACCGGAGGTCCCCGTGGCTTGGAACAACCCCTTCTCTCCCGACCGGATCTTCGAGGTGCTGGATGTCGCGGGGGTGCAGGCGGGCTCTCGGGTGCTCGATGTGGGCTGCGGGACCGGCGAGCTGCTCGTGGCGCTGGGGCGGCGCGGCGTGACGGGCGTGGGCATCGACCGCGACCCCGAGGCGGTGGCCCGGGCGCAGGCCGCGGCCGCTGGGCTCGACGTGGCCTTCGTAGAGGGTGACGCCGCCAAAGACCTCCCGCGAGGACCCTTCTCGCTCGTCGCCTGCCTGGGGGCCGCGCACGCCTTCGGCGCGGGCAACGCCGCCCTGCCCGCAGCCCTCGAGGCGCTCCGCGACCGGGCCCCCGGCGGGCACCTGCTGCTGGGGGAGGGCTACCAGCGGCGGCCGCTGCCGCCCGAGTACGCCCGCTTCGTGGGGCAGCCCACGGGCATCGACCGCACCCTCGCCGATCTGGTGGACCAGTGCGAGGGGCTGGGCCTGTCGTGTGTGCACGCCATCACGGCCTCGGAGGCGGAGTGGGACGCCTGCGCGGGGGCCCACTTCCGCCGGCAGCGGCCCCGCGCCGCGGCGCTGCCCCGGGCCGAGGCCGACGCCCTGCTCACCCAGGCCCACGCGTGGCGCGAGGCCTGGCTGCAGTGGGGCCGCGCGGCCATGGGCTTCGCGCTGGTGCTCATCGAGACCTGAGAGCCCGGCTCAGCCGGATCGCGGGACCGGGTGGCCGTCGAGGCGCAGCTGGAAGAGGAAGTAGGTCGGCGTGCAGAAGCCCACGCCGGCCTCGGTCAGCGCGCGGCCGGCGTCGTCGGGCACGCCCTCGAGCTGCCAGGGGAGCTGCTGGCAGATCATGTCTTCGCGGCAGGGGACCGCCGCCGAGCAGGTGGCCACCATGCCGCGGCCCACGATCTGTTCGAGGCAGGCGTGGAAGTCTTCGGCCACGCAGCGGTCGAACTTCGCGCCGCCCACCACCGCGCAGAGGTCGGGCGACAGCGCGTCGCCGTCGTCCATCACGCCGGTGAGCGCGCGCTCGTCGGCGCTGCATCGCCGGTAGGTGCGCCCCAGCGGCACGCCGATGCGGGTGGGGCGGCAGTTCAGGGCGTCGGCCGCGAAGGTCTTGTCTTCGGGCAGGTCGTAGCGCTGGGTGAGCGCCACCGTGTCTTCGTAGGCGTGCTGGTTGAAGGCCCCGTCGGTGGCGGGCTCCCGCGCCGAGATGGCGCCCACCCGGCAGGTGAGGCCGCTGAGCAGGCCCGGGTCGGCGGGCACGCACTGCCCCCAGTTGAGCGCGGTGGCGGGATCGGCCGCCGCCACCTCGCAGGCGGTGGGGCCGGCGGCCTGGCTGCAGGCGCCCGCCACGCCGGGCTGCAGGTCGGCCCGGTGCGCGTCGGGCAGGCAGGGCTGGTTGATCGCGACCGCCGCGGGGCCGTCGGCGGGGGGCGGCGTCAGCGGGTGGGCGCGGTACCGATCCGGCGCGACGCCCGACCCCACCGCCGCGGCGTAGGCGCGCCGGCGGGGCAGGTCGGCGCTCAGGTGCGGCGACACGGGGCTGGCGAGGCGGTTGGTGACCCCGGCCGTGGCGCCGTCGGGTCCGAGCAGGTGGAAGCCGGCGGTCGAGGCCGCCTGATGGCAGCCCATACAGGTGCCGCTGTCGAGGCGCTCGAGCAGGCCGCGCCGGCTGGCCACGAAGCGCAGGTCGGGCGCGCCGGAGGGATTGGGGAGCGCGGCCTCGTCCTCCAGAAAGATGGCTGAGAAGGCGTGGTTTGCGCTCCGGTTGACGCCCAGGGTGGACCACGAGAGGCCGGCCTCGGCCGAGAAGCGCGCGGGCAGGCGGTAGGTGCCCCGATCGATGTCGGCGAGGTTGGCCTGGATCCATCCGGCGAGGTCGGCGCGCGCGGCGGGATCGGCGCGCAGGCGGGCCACGTCTGGCGTGTTCTCGAGGGGGACCGGCGCCGCGGTCGGTCCGCCGTCGGGCCCGGCGGGCGCCTCGAAGCGGTAGACCCGCAGCAGGTAGAGGGCCTGGCCGGCGAACTCGGTCTCGAGCCCCGACGGGAAGCGCACCACCTGCGCGTTGACCTCGACCCGATCCAGGCGCAGCCCCGCGAGGGGCCCCTGTGTGAGCGCCGCGGCGGCCTCGGGGCCGTCCGGCAGGTGGGCCCAGGAGCGGGCCACCGCGGCGCAGTCGTCGTCGGCCTCGGGCACGAGCACCACGTTCAGGGTGAGCGGCAGGCGGCTGCCCACCGCGGCGCCGCCGTCGCGGGTCTGGGTGTAGGCGAGGCGGTAGACCAGCCGCACCTCGCCGCAGGAGGGCGCTGGAAGCAGGTCGCGGCGGTCGAGCCGGTTGACGACCCCGGCCAGCGACAGGTGGGCGTCTGGGCTGGTGAGCCACCGCAGGTCGAGCCGGCGCCCCACGTTGCCGGCCGGGAAGCGCAGGGCGTCGGCGAGCTCGGTGACCAGGGGGCGCTCGATGGGGGCGATGGCGGCGTCGACGTCGTCGGCGAGGCGGCGCGCCAGCGCCCGCCAGGTGGGGGCGTGGGTGGCCAGCCACGAGAGGTCGGGGCGCGCCGCGTCGGGCGCGGGGGTGCCGCTGGCCCGGGCCATCACCGCGCCAAAGGAC
>JBDQIL010000450.1:0-4722 GCA_040264415.1 Myxococcota bacterium | reverse complement strand
GTCCGACACGGGGCCCCACCACCCCACGCTGAGCCCCGACGCCGACAACAGCGAAGACACCGACATCTTCCGGCGCCCCGACCTCCTCCGGGTCGATCTCGACAGCGACCCGCCCACGCACACCTGACGGCGCGACCGATCGCGACGCCGAGCGTGCCCCGCGCGCGGCCGCCGGCGCGCGGCTCGACCTCCCATCTATCGGGCTGACATCGGCCGGTCTCGGAGCGTCGCCTTCTGCACCTTGCCCATGGCGTTGCGGGGGAGCGCGGTCACCAGCAGCGCGGCCTTCGGACACTTGTAGGGGGCGAGCCGCTCGCGGGCGAAGGCCACGAGCGCGGTCGGCTCGGGGGTGGCGCCGGGAGCGGCCACCACGAAGGCCACCACCCGCTCGCCCAGGTCGGGGTCGGGCTGCCCGACCACGGCAGCCTCGGCCACGGCGGGGTGCTCCAGCAGCGCGGCCTCCACCTCGCTCGGGTAGACGTTCAGCCCGCCGGAGATGATGAGGTCCTTGGCCCGGCCGACCAGGTGGACGTCGCCGTCGGGGTCGATGAAGCCCAGGTCGCCAGAGCGCAGCCACCCGTCCTGGATGGCCGCGGCGGTGGCCGCGGGGCGGTCGAGGTAGGAGCGGATGACGCTCGGTCCCGCGTGAAAGAGCTCCCCCACGGCGCCCGGGGCCACCGGACCTCCCGCGTCGGGGTCGCGGATCTCGAGCCGCGCGCCGGGCACCGACCGCCCCACCGCGCCCGCCTTGCGCACCCCGTCCACCGGGTTCGACAGCACGATCCCCACCTCGGTCATGCCGTAGCGCTCGAGCACCTGGTGGCCGAAGCGCTCGGCGAAGGCCCCGTGAACGCGGGCTGGCAGGGGCGCCGAGCCCGACGTGAACAGCCGCACGCCCGACAGGTCGGGGGCGGGCGCCTCGGCGGGCAGCCGCAGGAAGCGGTTGTAGTGGGTGGGCACCCCCATGAACATCGTGCAGCGGCGCTCGGCGAGCAGCGCGAGGGCGCGCCGCGGATCGAAGCGGGTCATCCAGGTCGTGGTCGCGCCGGCGTAGAGCGCGCCGTGCATGGCCACGAACAGACCGTGGATGTGGAACAGCGGGAGCACGTGCAGCAGGTGGTCGCCGCGGCCCCACCGCCACGCGGTGTGCAGCGCCCGCACCGTGGCGCCCAGGTTGCGGTGCGTGATCACCGCACCCTTCGGCCGCCCGGTCGTGCCGCTGGTGTAGCAGAGCACGGCCACGGTCTCGGGGTCGAGCGCATCTGGGAGCGGGGCCGGCGCGGCGGCGTCGAGGGCGGCGCGCGCGTCGGCCGCGGCCAGACCGCTCCCCCCCGCGACCGCGCTCGGGTCAGCCACCACCGACAGGCTCGGGGCCGCGTCCTGCAGGTAGAAGTCGACCTCGCGCGGGGTGTAGGTCGGGTTGAGGGGGAGCGTGGCGGCGCCCAGGCCGAGCGCGGCGAGGTGCAGCTCCAGGAAGGCCAGCCCCTTGGGCAGCTGCAAGGCCACCCGATCACCCCGGCCCACGCCGTGCCGCACGAGCAAGCCGGCGGCGCGGGCCACGCGGGCGTCGAGGTCGGCGTAGGTGACCACCTGGTCTCCGAGGATCACCGCGGGGCGGGCGGGATCGGTCTGACGCGCGCGCTCTGCCGACAAGAAGCTCATGGGGTCCTCCAGCGGGCCGCAAGCCTAACGACATTGACAGGCCGCCGTTCTCAGGCGAATTCTCCTGCATCCGGCGGGCCCGCGCGGGCCGCCCAGCCCTGGAACGCCCATGCGCCTCTCCTGCCTCATTGTGATCTCCGTCTTGGCCTTGTCCGCCTGCAACACAGGCTTCGACGCCAAGGGGGGCGGCCCCAGCCCGGTCCAGGGCGGCGGGGACGACGGTTCATACGGCGCCGACGGCACCGACGGATCGGATGGCTCCGACGCCAACGGCGACGGCGCCGACGGCACCGACCCCACCCTCGACCAAGATGACGACGGCGACGGCTTCTCCGTGAACGACGGCGACTGCGACGACGCCGACCCGCTGCGCTATCCAGGCGCCGTCGAGGCCTGCGACGGCATCGACAACGACTGCGACGGCGTGAGCGACGCCGACTTCGACCGCGACACCGACGGCACCGCCGACTGCGAGGACTTCTGCCCCATCCTGGTGGACGCCTACGCCCCGGCCGGCGGCGACGGCTCGCACGACCGCCCGCTGCTGCTCGTGCAAGACGGCATCGACCTGAGCGTGCCGTCGGGCTGCTATGAGGTCTGGGTGGAAGAGGGCACCTACTACGAGAACATCGACTTCATCGGCTACCCCATCGCCGTCACGGGCATCCGGGGCGCCGCGCTCACCACCATCGACGGCGGCGGGCTCGACTCGGTGGCGGTCTTCCTCACCGGCGAAGACCGCTCCAGCGTGCTCACCGGGTTCACGCTCACCCATGGGGCGGGCGACCGGGGGGCCGGCATCGAGATCGTCGATTCGAGCCCCACCATCACCGACAACCTCATCACCGACAACGCCACCAGCGGCGGGCTGGGCATCGGCGGCGGGGTCTTCGTCACCGGCGGCGCCCCGCTCATCGAAGACAACGTCATCTCCGACAACGACGCCTGCTTCGGCGGTCCGGAGAACGGCTGCGACGGCGGCGGCGTGATGGCGGTCCGCGCCGACCCCGACATCCTGGGCAACGACATCCTCGACAACAGCGCCGGCGACGGCGGCGGCCTCTGGCTGGCCTACGCCGACGCCTTGGTGGCCCACAACGTCATCGACGGCAACGCCGCAGACGACACCGACCCGACCGAGGCCGGTCAGGGCGGCGGCGTCGACATCCAGATCAGCTCCGACGGCACCTACCTGGTGAACAACATCATCACCAACAACGTCGCGAGCACCCACGGCGGGGGCGTGGTGGTCTACGAGTACCACCCCGACTACGGCGAGGCGGTCGTACAGAACAACGTCATCGCCTTCAACGCGGTCACCGAGACCACCCACGGCGGCGGCCTTGCCGTGTGGCAATACACCGGCCCCGACGTACGCAACAACGCCATCTACGCCAACTCAGGGCCGGGCGTCTGGCTGAACGCCGCGTCGTATGGCGCCGTGTTCGCCTACAACGACGTCTACGCGAACGCCACCGACTATGCGGGCGACCAGGGCAGCCGCACCGGCTCGAACGGCAACGTGTCGGCCGACCCGCGCTTCGTCGCTGCAACCGACGACGGCGACGTCACCAACGACGACTTCTCCCTCTCTGCAACGAGCACGCTCACCAACGCCGGCGACTCGGCGCTCACCGACCCAGACGGCAGCCGCAGCGACATCGGGGCGTACGGCGGGGCGTTGGGTTCATGGTGATGGTATCCGTATTGGATGACCACTCCGCCCGGTGAGACGGTGATCTCGTTGATTAGGCGAGCCAGGGCGGCGCGGCGGGCGGGACGACGACACTGATCCGGACGTCAACTCCCCGTCGAACGCGCATCCAGCGACACCACTCCCCCTCGAGTGTCCTCGCGGGGGCGCGGGCGCGGGCGAAGCTCGCCGAAACCCAGTGTCGGCACCTCCGGCAGCCTCGGAGAGCGCCTCAATGCGCAGCTCGAGGGGGAGTTGTGCGAGCGCTCGGCCGCCGGCGGGCTCGGAGCGCAGGGCCTGTGCCCCGCCCGCTACTCGCAGGCCTCGCCGCCGCCCTCAACGAGCTCCAGGTCGAGCGTGGGGACGGCCCCCGGTGTGCCGTGCCCCATGCCGCCGTAGGCCCCGGGGGCGCCTGGGTCCTGCCAGACCACCGACGGCCCGCGGTACCAGCTCGAGCCCATCATCGAGCCGCCCGACCCGCCGTCCAGGACGAAGGCCAGGACGAGCTCGTCGTCGCCGAAGCTGTGCATGGACGGGTGCCGCTCGGCCACCACCTCCACCTCTCCCACGTCGGCGAAGGTGTCGGCCTCACCGTAGCTGCGCAGCGACGGCAGGCAGCGCCCGTCGGCCGCGGTGACCGCCTGGTCGAGGTTGGCGACGCGGTAGCGCAGCGTGGTCCGCACCACGCCGTCGGCCAGCTCGGGGGCCGGTGCGGTCTCCACCGCGGCGACCTCCAGCCGCACGGGCAGACTGGGCTCCTGCGACCAGGTGGCCGCGCCGTCGTCGCCGGGGATGCGCGCGCCCAGGGCGCCCTCGAGGGGCGCCGACAGCCACGGCTCCAGCATCAGCCGCTCGGGGACGAAGAGCCGCGGCGCGTAGCTCGTGACCGCGCCCTCGGCGTCGGTCTCGATGGCGTAGAGCGCGAAGCCGTGGCGCAGCGCCTCCCGCTCGGCGTCGGCGTCGCGCAGCTCGCCACGCTCCACGCCGTCGGCGTCTCGGAAGACCTGGTCGCCGCCCAGGGCCAGGAGCCGCTCGCCCGCCGGCAGCGAGACGTGGGGGGCGTCGGGCCACGCCTCGTCGCACACGACCACGTCGTGGCCGTCGGCCGTGGTGGCCTCGTGCCAGACCGCGCACCAGTCCGTACCGTCGGCGTCGCCCGTGTCGCTGCGGCCGGTGTCCTCGTCAGACGGGTCCCGCTCATCGGCCGCCGGCGGGCTTGCGCAGGCGAGGGCGGCGAACAGCAGCACGGCGGAGCGAGGGTGGAGAAGATGGGGATGGGACGAGGAATTGACAGTGGCTGGCCCCAACGCTTGATCGCAAGCTTGTTTCAGCGTGCTGTGTCACATTGCAGGACTACTTAGGCCTAT